>NZ_JBYSYV010000027.1:0-46088 GCF_058783805.1 Peribacillus sp. FW305-BF15
ATTTGCTTTTTTGATAGTGTGTGCTCACTTAAAATTTAACGTTGGCGCTTTGTTTTGTTCAGTTTTCAAAGAGCAATCTCCACAATCGTTCTTTCGAACGGCTGTTTATTCATCATAACATCTTATTGATTAGTTGTCAACTTCTACGAAGTTTTTAACTTATTTTAAATCGCTGTGTTTTTCAGCGACCATTTCATCTTATCATTTTCATAGTAAGAAGTCAATAGTTATTATTTCTTTCAGCAAGCTGCCAAAAGCGATGAAGTTTTTTGCATGTCTTAGTTGGTGCTTATTTATATTAATCCCATTTCACTTTAAAGTCAATGCTTTTTCTCCATTTCTTACATTTATATATTACCGGTGATTAGCATCTTCAGTTTATCAACAATTCCAAGACAGCACTTATATAATAGAAAGACGAAAATGACCTGATAATTATCTTTATATCCTTTTGATGCTCCTTAATAATAGTGAAGTTTTGGAACATAACCAAGTTGACTTCATAATTTTCATTATGCTATTATATAACCAAGTAAAATAATCGGAATAGTTAATTTTATTAAAACCTTCTATTAACAAAACTTAGCTAAATCAAAGGAGATGGGAATATGACAGCAGCAATGGTAATACCAGGTGCGGAATCTTTTTTCTTACCCGGCAATTCTATCGGCATCCTTATTTGCCATGGTTTTAACGGAACGCCACAAAGCGTAAGGTATTTAGGTGAAAAATTTGCCGCCAAAGGCTTTACTGTCTTCGCTCCTCGACTGGCAGGCCACGGAACGGATGAATATGAAATGGAAACAAGTCATTATCAGGAATGGATACAAGATGTTGAAATGGCTTATGCAAAATTAAAGCGAACCTGCACCCATGTTTTCGCCATCGGACAATCAATGGGAGGCGCCCTTGTTCTCGATTTAGCGACAAAATTGGCTTGTGATGGAATTCTTACTATCAACGCCGCTCTCCAAGTTCCTGAATATGAAAGATATCGTAACCAATCGGTTCCACGCTTCATTCCCGAAGGCAAGCCTGACATAAAAGACGATATACCTAAAGAAATCACATATGACCAAGTTCCGTCAAAAGCGATTAATCAATTGCTTGATATAATGGAACATACCAGCCAAAAACTAATAGACGTTTCGTGCCCGATTCTTATCTTCCATTCACCAGAAGACCACGTTGTACCGGACTCGTGTTCCTATCAGATTTACGATACTGTCATGTCTGGTGATAAAGAGATGGTGCGCCTTGAAAATTCATATCATGTGGCGTCGTTGGATCATGACAAAGATCATATCATTGAACATTCCTATCAGTTCATTCAAAGGTTAAGTAAAAGGGAAATAATCGCTTCTTAAAACTCCTTTCTCCATAAATCAGGTTTACCCATACACCTCATGGGTAAATACAGTATATAAAGAAAAAGGAGGTAACATAATGAGCGGTTTATCAGACAAAGTAAAGAGTGCTGTAAATAAAGTTAAAGGTGAAACGAAAGACCAAGTCGGAAACGCGAAAAATGATCCTCACTTACAAGCAGAAGGTAAAGCCGATAAATTAAAAGGCAATCTCCAAGATGGCATTAGTAAATTGAAAAATGACCGTTAATTGCAAATAGCCGAATACAGGAATCACTCTCTTAACGAACATTCTCATTTCATATAAAAGTGCCCCCCCCCCTTTTATAGAGAAGAGGCGGCAGATGATCTGCCGCCTCTTCCTTCTTCAATTCGCTTGAATAACCACAACACACATATCATCAGGCTGATCTTGCTGCATTTCAGGTGACATCAAAAAATCGATAGGGGGAGATTCTTTACAATCAAACCATCTTGTCGAGACCGCTTCTTTTATTTGGTCGAGCCCTTCCGTCCCTTCTCGATCTATTGCTTCCATGACTCCATCCGTAAATAGCATAAGCTGAATCTTCTCTTCATAATGAATGACGGATTTCTCTATTTTCATCTCGGTGAAGAAACCAACAGGACATGTCCCTTTTGAAAGGGAGATCACTTTTCCATCGTCCATTAAAGCAAATCCAGGAGGATGTCCGGCATTTACATATTCCACTGTCTTTTGCTCTGTATCAATGATCATATAAATAGCGGTAAAATAATAATGCACTGGATTATCATCTTTATTAAGGGTACTCATCCAGCGATTCATTTCATTTATTACTGACACTGGGTCCGAATGGGTCCTGATGGCATCCCTCAATACGGAGGATATGAACATACACACAAGTGAGGCGGATATGCCATGCCCCATCATATCCAACAGGATGATCCCATACCGATTTTCATCAATGCGGTGCCAATAATACATATCCCCTGCTAATTTATTCGCAGGTAAGTATGATGCCCTTATAGTTAAGTGGTCATTTATAATGGGTTCACTTAATAAGCTGCTTTGAACCTGCATGGAAAGATCCAATTCATTGCGGATTTTTTCATCCTGCATTTTATGCCAATCTTTTTCATATTTAAGTCTTAACCCCACGCGAATCCTCGCAAGTAAATCTATTTTATTGATGGGCTTCATTATATAATCAATTCCGCCAACATCAAGTGCCTCGGCCACCTTGTTTGAATCTTCAAGGGCGGTCACAAAAATGACGGGAATATCTCTAAGGTGAGGAATACTTTGAAGTCTCCTGCACGCCTCTATCCCATCGATCTCCGGCATCATGATATCAAGCAGAATGATATCAACTGAAGTCTCTTTAGGTTGCGGACTATCCACCTGTAAATATTCAAACATCTCAACAGCTGAAGTTAATGATAGAAAATCCGTATAGCCAGCTCGTTTTAGAATTTTCTCTATAACGAAAAGGTTAACCTGGTTATCATCTACGATTAAAATCGTCATTCTTTCATTCCCCTTTTGGCTTATATCGAGCGGCAACATTTATCTTTTTTATATGGAACAGTACTTATATAAAGCTCCCTTAACAGGGATTTTTCCATTATATTATAACGAAGTTCAGTCTCTTTTAATAATAATAAACTGCAGTCGAGATTCTGCATGGAGACCAACTCATTATATATACCCCTTCTTATGATGCCTTAAACATAGTGAAGCAAAAAAAATAAAAAATAATTTAATCAAAAAAGAAAGAGTCCGCATAAATGCGGACTCTTTCTTTTTTACAGTTTCCGATAAATCCGTTCCTTTGAATCAAAGTCCTCATAATCCTCCGAAAAGGATGATGTACGAAGAGTTTCCTTGCTGCCGACTGCAAGGAAGCCATCTTTACAAAGACTGTCATAAAACAACTGATTAACATAGGTCTGTAATTCACCGGTAAAATAAATCATCACATTCCGGCACATGATGATATGGAACTCATTGAACGAACCATCAGTAACTAAATTATGCTGGAAAAACACAATGTTTTTAAGGAGACCCGAATCAAGATAAGCATTTTGATAATCGGTTGTATAATACTCCGAAAATTCCTGGTTACCTCCAGCTTGCAGATAGTTTTTCGTATAAGACTGCATTCTATTTAAAGGTAATATCCCTTTTTCCGCATGACGGAGGACTTCATCATTCATATCAGTGGCATAAATTCTCGCCTTATCATAAAGTCCCTCCTCCTTGAGGATGATCGCCATGGAAAAGGCTTCTTCACCGGTTGAACATCCCGCATGCCAAATTCTGATTTCAGGAAGTTTTTTCAGGAGCGGTACAATATTTAAACGAAAGGCTTTAAAGAAATCCGGATCGCGAAACATTTCAGTGACATTTATTGAAAAATCTCTCAATAGCTTCTCGACATACCCTTTTTCATATAAAACCATTTCAATCATTCCGCTGATCCTGCGAACATGGTCCAGCCTCATTCTATTTTCAACTCTTCTTTTTATTGAAGAACGCATATATTTACGAAAGTCATAGCCAGAAACGGAATAAATGGCCTCTAGCAATAATTCGATTTCTAAATCTTCTCTTTCTTCAATCGTTAAAGTATCCTTCATGAAAATCCTTCCTCACCCATACTATCAATCAATTAGTCAGCCATACTCTTAGGACTGATAGCAGCTGATCCAATTTTAATGGTTTGCTGACATAATCGGAAGCGCCAGCCTTCAGGCATTTTTCCCTATCGCCTTTCATCGCTTTTGCAGTTAACGCGATGATTGGAAGATCCTCGAATTTACTTTGCTCGCGAATTCTGGTCATCGTTTCGTAACCGTCCATACCCGGCATCATGATATCCATCAATATAACATCTATATTGTTACCTTTTTCAAGGAGTTCCAAACATTCAAAGCCGTTTTCAGCTGTAAGGATTTCCATCCCCTCATGCTTCAGCGCATTTTTCAGGGCAAATATATTGCGGTGATCATCATCGACGACCAGTACTGTTTTATTGCAGAAAGGTTTGACCTTATCCCGATCTTCTTCATCCATCATACCTGCATCCGGTTCTCCCTGCTCGCCAAAAGGCGCGGCAGAATCATCGTGGTTAGCTGCTGCCACTTCCGGAGAAGCAGCTATTGCTTCGTCGACATTTTTGAAGCCCTCTGGCATGCTTGGAATAAAGAAAGTAAAGGTACTGCCTTGCCCTTCTTCACTATCTACAATGACCCAGCCTCCCAGAAGTTTGGCAAACTCCCGGCAAATCGATAGCCCAAGTCCTGTACCGCCATATTTTCTCATTGTAGCTCCGTCACCTTGCTGGAATGCTTCAAAGATAAGCTTTTGCTTCTCTTTTGATATTCCGATGCCAGTATCCGTCACCTTAATTTCAACCCAATTGCTCGCTCCTTTTGTCTGTATCCATTGTGCTACATTTTCTTCATCAGCTTTTTTGATTTGGACAGACACAGAACCTTTTTCCGTGAATTTAAATGCATTGGATAGCAGGTTTTTCAAAATTTGCTGGAAGCGCTGTTCATCCGTAAAGAAAATATCCGGAACGTTTTTACTTTTTTCGATTATAAAGTCAATGTTCTTTTTCTTCGCTACATGATCGAAGTTACGGTGCAATAACTCAGGAAGCTCACTCAGATTCATTTCATCAAAGACCACTTCAAGCTTTCCGACTTCAACTTTTGATAAATCCAAAATGTCATTGATCAACGTTAATAAGTCTTGACCTGATGAATTAATGACACGAGCGAACTCCTGTTGCTCTTCATTTAATTTACTATCATTAGGATCTGAAAGCATTTCCGATAAAATCAGGATACTATTGAGCGGTGTCCGCAATTCATGGGACATATTTGCCATGAATTCCGATTTATATTTTGAACTTAACTTCAATTCTTCCGCTTGTTTTTCAAGATTCAGTTTAGCGACTTGAAGCTCTTTAGATTTTTCTTCCGTTTCACGATTTCTCTCTTCCAATTGTTCATTGATCATTCGCAACTCTTCAGCCTGTGTTTGCAGTTCCTCTGATTGGGCTTGCATCTCCTCTGACTGTGATTGCAATTCTTCCGATTGAGCCTGTAACTCTTCAGTCTGTGCCTGTGATTCTTTCAATAAACGCTCTATTTCCATCCGGCCCTCAACATTATTGATCGTGATGCCCAGAGTATCAAGAACCTGGTTCAGGAACGTTTTTTGCAGCTTCGTAAAGGCCTCCAGACTCGCCAGTTCAACCATTGCCACCACTTCATCCTCAAAAATGACTGGCGCAATGACAATGCTTTTCGGGTTGACTTCCCCCAATCCTGTCGTAACCAATTGGAAATCCTCAGGGATATCTTCGATGACTTTGGATTTCTTTTCAAGGGCGCATTGACCGATCAAACCTTCGCCAAGACGGAATTCCCGCCTGCCCGAATCTTCGCCATCTCCAGCAAAGCTGGCAAGCTTCACAAAGCGCATATCCACACCCTCACCCCGTTTGACGTAAAAAGCTCCAATTGAAGCTCCCATCATCGGTGCAAGTCTTGTAATGAACCGGTCAGCTAGGACTTCCACATCAACAATGCGCTGATACATGGTAGCTATATCTGCAACACGGGTCTGAATCCAGTTCTGTTCACTGATCTTTTCAGTGAAATCTTTTTCTTTTTGGTTATAGATTTCAAGCGATTCCGCCATATCATTGAACGATTTCGCTATATCCCCAATTTCATCAGTGGTCCGAACCGGAATTCTTGGTATGACCGACAAATTTTTAAAATCGATATTTTTGATGACCTTCGTAATCGATTGCAGATCTTTCGATGTGCTCCGAATCATCCAAACAACCGTTACGGAAATGACCAAAATGCTGAGAATAACCGCAAAAATTACAAAACCGATCATATCTTCATAGGTTTGTTTCGAATTACTTAAGGTATCTTTCATGACACCTTCTTGGTAATCCTTAAATTCATCCATCGTACTGATGACTTTCGTTCGTTTTTCCCTTTGGTCATCCATCAGGCTTGAAAGATTATCAGAAGAGTTTCCCGATTTTATCTTTTGGATGATCTCAGCCTCCGTTATGGAGTAAGAAGCATATTGGGTCTCGAACTCCTTCAATAGCTGCTTCGCTTTCGCCTTATTTAACGAACCTGATAACCCGGCAATTTTTGATTCAATCAAACTATGATTTTCATGGATGATTTCGAGGCTCTCTGCTCTTTCTTCTTTATTTGCATCATTAGCTGCAAACAAAATCTCACGGTCCGATCTAGAAAAAAGCTGACGGATTTCCATCGAAGCTTGAACCTTATCATAGCGATTCTCAACTATTTCAGTCATGCTGCTCTTTAAATTGTTTAGCGTAAACATCATGAATGAAAGTAAAATAGCCAAGAAAAGCAAGATCAAACCAAATCCCAACATTTGCTTTTTCTTAAAACCCATTTTCCCGCCCACCTTCAATACTTATTTATACCAGCCCGAAATAGCGGCATTGCAAAATACTAGAACTCACCTTATATTCTTTGAAATGATATATAGATTGTTTCATTGCTCAAAATCAATTTTAACATTTTCCAAGCTAGAATGGTTACCTACACTATCATTTTACATGAATTCCTTTTCCAATTAAGTAACAGTCTGCCTTACCATTGTCATATATGGTTCGTACATAATAAAAGCCGAAAGTTTTCACTTTCGGCTTTTGGTGTGATCCTGTTTATTTAATCTTCTTCACTTCAACATATAAAACATGGTGGCCGTCCATTTCCTTTACAGTAAATTCATATCCGGCGTATTCAATTCTATCTCCGACAGCAATTTCAAATCTGCCTGTCAGGAACCATCCACCCAATGTATCAATATCTTCCTCCGGCAAATCGATCGCAAGGGTATCATTGACATCTTCAACCAATGTTTTAGCATCGAATACATAATGCCCTTCATCAATTTTTTGAATGAGCGGACGTTCATCCTGATCAAATTCATCACGGATTTCCCCGACGATTTCTTCAAGGATGTCTTCAACCGTTACAAGACCAGCCGTTCCGCCATATTCATCGGTCAAAACTGCCATATGGATCCTTTCCTTCTGCATTTTTAGCAGCAGATCATGAATGGCGATCGTTTCAAGAACACGGATGATGGGTGTTACAAAGGAATCCACCGTTAAAGCCGTTACATTATCTTCTGTAATCGTCGCTGTATAAAGGCGTTTGATATTGACCATTCCCACGACATTATCTTTATCTCCGTCTATGACCGGATACCTTGTGTACTGTTCTTCCTGAATCAGTTCAACAACTTCCAATAACGGCATGCCTTTTTCGATAACGGTCATTTCCGTACGGGGAACCATGATTTCATTGGCAATGCGCTCATCAAATTCAAATATCTGATTGACATATTTGTATTCCGATTGGTTGATCTCACCGCTTTTATAGCTTTCCGATAAAATGATGCGCAGCTCTTCTTCGGAATGGGCCATTTCGGACTCGGAAGCAGGCTTTAATCCGAACATGCCCGTCAGGAGACGTGCAGAACCATTCAGTACCCAAATGAATGGGTACAAAATGCGGTAAAAGAGAATTAATGGCTTTGCAAATAGCAAGGTCACCTCTTCTGCCTTTTGAATCGCAACTGTTTTCGGTGCGAGTTCGCCGACTACAACATGAAGGAATGTCACGGAACCGAACGCGATCAGGAACGAGATGATGTGACTTACAGATTCCTCTAATCCCCATTTAGTGAACAATGGTTTTAAGATTGCCTCGACCGTCGGTTCACCCAACACCCCTAAACCTAAGGCTGTTACTGTAATCCCCAATTGACAGGCAGATAAGTACTCATCGATATGCGATGTCACTTTCTTGGCTGCGAGGGCATTTCTATGCCCTTCTTCAATTAATTGATTGATCCGGGAACTTCTGACTTTCACGATTGCAAATTCCGATGCAACGAAAAATGCGGTTAATGCTATTAATGCAGCTACTGCCAATAATTTTATAAAAATCTCCAATATGTGCGGGTTCTCCATATAGTTCCAATCCTACTGTTCTTCGGATTAGACATATATGGCTTAATCCCAAGCACCTCCTGTATAAATGGTTATTTTCGTTTAATAAGCATTTTTGCCTTATAAGATGAACCAAAACCATTTAGCCTATATCGTTACTATGCACCTTTGTGCATAAAACTATAGAGATAAATTTTAATCATACGAGCAACACTAGTAATGATTGGATCAAGGCCATGCTTTCACGGGATATCTGTTTTTTTAGAAGAAGCTCACTTTTTCCGTCCTTTTCAATCAAGCTGATGAATTCCTGAAGTTCTTCGTTCAGGCCATCCATTTTATTCTTGAGCTGAAGACCTTTTGCCTCAATTGCTGATGCGGCTTCCTTATCCTTTTTAAGTATTTCTTTAATATCTTCCAATGAAAGGTTTTCTCTTTTGTATCCTTCGATACGGCGGAGCCTTTCAAGTTCACCGACTGAATAATAACGGTAATTAGAGGCGGAACGTTCTGCTTTAAGCAAGCCAAGATTCGTATAATAATCTACGGTTCGTTTCGTAACATTCGCCATTTCCGCCAACTCGCCAATTTTTAAAGTCTCGTTCCCAACATAGCCCCTCCTAACCGTCACGTTATGGTTTAGACAAATCTTCATGACATTTTATTCTATTCTATAATCGTACATTATTTTAATTGAAATGAAAAATATTTATTATGCTCTTTACCCCTTATTGGAAAAATAAAAACCGATTAATTGAATAATCGGTTCATTTTTTGAGAGTGTATAAAATATGAACGCTGATTGGAACGTAAGGCACTCGTTTTCCGCGGTCGGTCCGGGAGCCTCGAACAACCGCTTCAATCAACTTTGTTTAAAAATTAAGATGGAACCCTTTTTATCTACAAACTCAAACCGATTAATGGTTTAGTTTATGATCTATTCCAGTGGTGTTTATTTTTTTGTTTTATCTGAGAGTTGATTGCTCAGTATCTTAGGACCGCACTGGCATAGGGAAGAATGCTTTAGCTTTTTTATTGGTGTTCCACATGTTTCACAAACTTTTGCTACCATTTATACTGTCCTCCTAACTTTTGTTTCATGATAAATATATTATACTACTTTTATAATGATAATCAATACTAAATTAAAATAATTATAAATAAGATTACCTTTTGTTTTATTAACCTTTCTCTTCACAAGTGATTAAAATAAGGATAAAATATAATAAAACGCATAAGGAAGGTTGGTATTATATGACGAGTGAAATTCGTTCCATTCCCCGTCCCTTAGTCCGTACGAATCAATGGGTCATTTTGTTAAGCGTAGCTACCGCCTTATTGACGGGACAAATATGGATATTAGCCATTCCTTTAACAGCGGGGCTTTTGGGTCTTCTCTTTAATTTCAATCCAGTGATACGTCTGGCAAAGCTCTTTCTTAAAAAGAAACCGTCCGATTATATTCCTGAAGATCATTCACAGCAACAATTCAACCAGGCAATAGCAGTCGTTTGCTTAGGACTTGGATTCACTTCTTTTTTGCTTGGTTGGAATGTTACCGGTTATATATTTACCTTGATGGTCGGAGTGGCTTCACTCATAGCCATTCTTGGATTCTGCATCGGCTGCTTCATCCTTTATCAATGGAAGCAATATTCCTATCGCCGATCACTACGCTAATAGCACACATAAATGGGACTGACATTCGTCAGTCCCATTTTATTATTCGGTTGCACGTAAGGAATTACTCTTTTTGACCCAAATGGCGGCCAATGCAATCAGCAATAATAATACAGCTTGCGGCACCAGCGTTTCCATTGTTGGATAAAGACCTATCGTTTCTGCAAAAGGGAAGGAGCTGATCGTATTTGTCTGTATCACTTGAGAAACCTGAAGTGAGTGGATGGAGACTCCAAGAATCTTGAAAGCCAAGGCATATATGAGTATCGTTGCCACTTTAAAGAATAGGGTCATCGGTAATTTCACACTGTACCGCAGCATGATGAAACCAATTACCACTAAAATGAGGAAGGCAAGGAAAATCCCGCTCAGCAGCTGCTTTAATTCCATATAAGGAGCCATTCCAGCATAAAAGATAATCGTCTCGGCACCTTCACGGAAGATGGATAGAAAACTGATTAAAGCGAAAGAGATGATGCTCCCCGTCGCAATGGCTTGGTTCATTTGCTTGCTGATATATCGGTTCCATGCATGGACGTTCGATTTACTATGAAGCCAAAGACCAATTGTCAACATCATCAATACGGCTATTATCCCAGTGATTCCCTCAATATATTCCCGGCTTGAAGCAGCCGTGATCTGAGAGAAAACGATATTGATTATGACCGCCAATATGGAACTGGCAACTAACCCCGCACCAACTCCTGTCCAAATCCATTTTTGTTTGTCCGCTTGCCCGATTTTCTTTAGGAAAGACAGCAATGTAGCTACAATCAAGAGTGCTTCCAATCCTTCCCGTAAAAGGATCAGAGCTGCATCCCATGTTGTATAACCCGTATCCTCAATTAAAGGGAGTAACCTTGTGTTTAAATCGGTTACGATTCCCTTTGCTTCATCCGCCTTTACGTTTTTCGATTGCAATAGGCTGATTGCGGTCGGGACCTTCGTTTCCATATCGCTGTAAAGTTTGCTGTCCCTTGTGGAAACCTCCCCTTCTACATTAGGCCAAATTGTTAAGATTTCATTTAGCTTATCAACGGCAGAATCGATTTCATCCTTTTCAATATCCGTTGCACTTCCTTGTAAAAGTTGTGTTACATCCCCAAGTGAATAGGTGTTTTTCTGGCTTCCTACTTCAACTTTACCAGCAAGGAAATCCTCGATTAAACCCTTCAATTCAGTTAGATTTTTTTGGGCTTTTTCCGGATCAGGTGGATCTTGGGTAATCGCTATCCGCACAAAGGCCATTTTCGTTTCGAACTCACCATATGTAGCAACACTTTTCTCCCTGACAATGACCTCTGCATCGGTCCATTGATTCAAGAGATTGGTATATTGAACTTTAGCTTGATCAAAGTCGCCTTCAGTTATCAAAGCCTCCAACTTATCTATTAATGGAAGTATCGCTTGTAACCGTTCTTTATAGTCAGTCTTGTCAACAGGGTTTTCGTTTGTATCATAAATAACAAGCGTACTTGATAATGCCGATAATCGCTTTTTGATTTCATCTGTGGAGGCTCGGTCGCTCACAGCACGTTTTACTGCGGATAGCTTCTCGTCGACTTTCCTCGCACTTTCGCTGTCCGTTTTTATCGTTTTCCAATCTTGCTCGAATCGCTCGATATTTTTCGATACTTCCTCAAGGTCGCCTGATTTCACCTTCATTAAACTATCGCCAATATAAACAAAGAGCTGATCATGATTTTCACCCGCCGAAACCATCTTAATATCAGTCGAAAGAAATAAAAGACTGACGACTAAAACAAATATTCCACTCTTCCATCTAGAAACGGTCATAGTGGTCCCTCCTTATTCATGAACTAAAATCGCCAACTGGATAATATCCATGCTGGCGATTTTCACAGCCTCATTTGAAATGATATTTATCCAAAAAGGGAATCCCCGATATAGCCACCCTTTTTCACACCTGGTAAACAAGCGAACATGGCACTGCCCCTGTGAACGATATATTCGTTGAGCTTATCATTCTTTGCCAGTCGCTC
Source organism: Peribacillus sp. FW305-BF15 (assembly GCF_058783805.1). Taxonomy (NCBI): domain Bacteria; kingdom Bacillati; phylum Bacillota; class Bacilli; order Caryophanales; family Bacillaceae; genus Peribacillus; species Peribacillus sp. FW305-BF15. The sequence continues at coordinate 12,073 of NZ_JBYSYV010000027.1, forward strand.
TTGTATCGGTATGAATTGTTTACTTGGGTTTCGCTGAAAACAAATGAATAGCAAGCCTGCATTGAAGCTCCCTGTTTTGGGATCCATTCCATCTGCATATGAATATGGACGCCGCAATATCTTTGCTTTTCCGTCCCCTCTGGAGAGACTTACATGTGAATCTTCTGGAATGATCCGGTTTCCATTTGGGTCTTTAGCTTCGAGATCCACGGTATCGAACTCATTTTTCATTCCTAGTGGAGCTCCACTGTCGCGATGACGGCCAAACGTATTTTCTTGTTCTTTCAAAATAGTCCGGTCCCAAACTTCAATGTACATCTGGATTCGCCGCACCACCATATAACTGCCTCCAACAAGCCAGTCAGGACCGTCCTCGCCCTTCACCCAAACATGCTCATTCATTTCATTATTATCATTCGTATCCGGATTGACGGTCCCATCCTTAAACCCGAAAAGGTTACGCGGTGTCGTTTTTTGTGAATCGGCTTGCTTAGTCCGTTGAAAACCTGTTTGTGCCCAATGAATGATCGCTTTCCCTCTGCCGATCCTCACTAAGTTCCGGACGGCATGGAAAGCCACTTGAAGATCATCTGCACATGCTTGAATACAAATATCCCCACCGCTCCATTCTTCTTCTAAAGCATCTAAAGGGAATTGAGGCAGGTCCTTTAATTCAGCAGGTCTTTTTGATTTCAAACCAAATCGATCTTTGCCATCCTTCGAAAACAGGGTCGGACCCACTCCAAAAGTGATCGTTAAATTGGAAGGTGATAATTCTTTCGCTTCCCCCGTATCCTTTGGGGGCATATTCGTATTAAGTGATGTATCACCAATCAAATTCCCCGCTGTCATCTGAGCCGCAGCCTCTGTCCAATCCTTGAATAACTGGATTAAGTCCGATCTTTTATCCGTGGTTACTTCCAATGACGCGAAGTAAAGGTTATCTTGCGCTTCAGTGGTGATACCAGCTTGATGTGCTCCATAAAAAGGTACAATATCCTTAGTTTGTCCCTTCGCCTTTTGTTCAGAAAGTGTCAGCAGCCCGCCAAATCCGGATGCTCCTATCACTACTCCAATTCCACCCACTCCTGCCGTTTTCAGCATGTTACGACGACTCACCTTTTTTGTAAAAAGTCCGGTTTCATCTTTCGGCGTATGTTCTTTCAATTAAGATTCCTCCGTTACAATCCCTATTTGCGAAAGTGGCTCAGCCAATGCATCAATTGCTTGACTTAACTCTTTGACTTCAGATTCCTTTAAATCCGTATATGAGATGTATCCATCCCCTTCTTTATGCTTTTCAAGCAAGTCGTATACATCGTCAAAACGTTGTTGGATTTCCGCAGCAAGCTTCGCATCCTTTTCTTTCAGCGCTGGAGTAAGCAGTTCATAGATCTTCTCTGCACCTTCAACATTAGCCACGAAATCATATAAATCAGTATGGGAGTATCGATCCTCTTCTCCTGTCACTTTACTTGTTGAAACTTCATTCAATAAATCCACCGCACCCGTGATCAACAAATCGGGTGTAACCTCAACCGTTTCAACTTTGGCCCGAAGCAAATTGACATCACTCATTAATTGATCTGCAAACTTTTCGTATCCTTTCGTTGTATTTTCTTGCCATAACCCCATTTCAATCCTATGGTAACCGCCCCATTCTTCATCTTTGACATCCCCTTTGCGCGCATCTATTTTGGGATCAAGATCGCCAAAAACTTCAGCGATGGGTTCCGCTCTTTCATAATGCATCCGTGCTGATGCGTATAATTCCTTCGCCTTTTCAATATCACCGGCAGTTACGGCCGTGGTGAATTCTTCCGTTGCGTTTACGAACTCTTCTATTTCACCGATGGCATATTCCCGGTACTCGCTAGATACACCATCAAGCTTACTCGCACTCACTTCTTTGGCATTATCATCTGCCGGCTTGGCTTCTTCCTTTTCCTGCGCACAGCCAAATAATAGACTGGTTGATAATAAGACTGCTAATGACGCCTTTGCTTTCTTCATATTGTATTCTCCCTTTGAAATGATTTGTAGATTCATATTAGCAGATAATGAAATTCATTATCAATATATATTTTTATGGAAACAGACATTGTTCATTCTCTTCCAAAATATTCAACTCTATCCCTTTTCCTTACGCAGGATAAGTAGCTCCCAGCTGGCAAAAATAAAAAAGGCAGCCTGCATATCAGCTACCTTTCACGCTCACTCATTAACCTGTCATTTTCTTTATCCACGATTTTTGTGATTTCCTCAACAAATTGATTGATCAATATCAGCTCTTGCTCATTATAAGCTGAGCATAATTCTTTTGTGGCCATAGAGAGCTTTTGATAGTGCGATTTGATCTGTTCCTGCCTTTCCGGAATCGGCACAATCATTACCTTTCTTCCGTCCAATTGATTTTGCTCCCTTCTAACATAGCCCGATTTCTCAAGGCGATTGATCAGTGCCGTAACCGAACCCGTGCTCAATCCTGTAATTTTGGATAATTCACCAGCGGTAATCGGTCCTGTTTCATTCAATATTTCAGCACTCTTTAAGTCTGTATGGGACACCCCTATTTTCTGGGCCATATTTTGTTGAAATAAAACGGATCTCATTCCATACCGCTGCAATCTGTGTGTTAAACTCTCTAACAGAGCTGAATTCAACCTATTATCGCTTGACATAAAATGCCACCCCTTTTACACTTGAATTTATCTTGATTATCAAGATAAATATTTTGTTTCATCTTAACGTTTACCCTTCAACCATGTAAAGGAAAATTCATGAGCTGGTTGATATGAAGGAGGAAAATAAATGAACGTTCAAAAAAAACAAAAATTCATTGTTGCCGGTTTACTACTGGGTATCCTGATGTCAGCAATGGATAATACGATTGTTGCGACTGCAATGGGGACGATCGTTTCTGATTTAGGCGGATTTGATAAGTTTGTATGGGTGACATCTGCCTATATGGTCGCCACGATGGCAAGTATGCCGATATTCGGTAAGCTTTCGGACATGTATGGAAGAAAGCGGTTTTTTATTTTTGGACTTATAGTCTTTTTGATTGGTTCCGCATTATGCGGCATGGCTCAGAGCATAGTGCAGTTAAGTATCTTCCGTGCAATCCAAGGGATCGGCGGAGGCGCCTTGATGCCTATAGCCTTTACGATTATTTTTGATATTTTCCCACCTGAAAAACGGGGAAAATTAACTGGCCTTTTCGGTGCTGTATTTGGGGCATCAAGCGTATTGGGACCACTTTTAGGTGCTTATATTACTGAATACTCCAGCTGGCACTGGATTTTCTACGTCAATGTTCCGATTGGAATCATTTCTTTATTTTTCATCTGGAATTATTACAAGGAGTCACCCAACACCCAGGAGCAAAAAATTGATTGGGGTGGCGCAGCAACTCTCGTCATAGCCGTTATTAGCTTAATGTTCGCTCTTGAACTAGGCGGGGAGTATGGTTGGAGTTCCTCTCCCATCATAGGCCTTTTTGCCAGTTTTGTGGTTTTCTTCGTTTCATTTTTCTTTTTCGAAAAAAGAGCAAAAGATCCCATCATTTCATTATGGCTGTTTAAAAGGCGATTATTTGCCACTTCTCAGATTTTAGCCATTCTTTATGGCGGCACATTCATTATTTTAACCGTCTATATCCCGATTTTCGTGCAGGCAGTTTACGGTGGTTCCGCAACAAATGCCGGACTGATCCTAACTCCCATGATGCTTGGTTCTGTATTCGGCAGTGCAATTGGCGGGATATTCAATACAAAGACAAGCTTTCGCAACTTAATGACGATTTCTGTCATCTGTTATTTTGCAGGTATGCTTCTATTAGGGACCATCACCCCTGATACCAGCAGGACTTTATTAACTTTGTACATGATTCTGACTGGATTTGGCATGGGCTTTTCTTTCTCCCTTTTGCCTATTGCGTCCATTCACAACTTGGAACCTAGATTCAGGGGGTCGGCCAATTCAACAAACTCCTTCCTCCGGTCATTTGGGATGACACTCGGTGTAACGATTTATGGAGCGATTCAGACCAATGTATTCCAAAGTAAAATGACGGATGCATTTAAAGGAATGCAAGGAAGTCCGGATACAGCCGGATTGATGGAGGACCCACGTCAGCTCTTCCAATCGGAAGCACGTGCGGAGATTCCGGATTTTATCCTGGATAAAATCGTTCATGCGATGTCCGATTCGATTTCATTCATCTTCACCTTGGCACTCATTCCGATCGGTCTTGCAGCCATCACTGTGTTCTTCATGGGAAAAACAAGGGTGGAAACACCTTCAAAAAAGGAATCCTTACAATAAACAAAAAGCGCTGCACTCCCAGCGCTTTTTGTATTTTCATCTCCCTTCTATAAAGGAGGTGAAGATTGCCGAAATATCATTCCACTACTAAAATATAAGTAACACATTCACATACCGAGGTGAGAAGTTTGAAGATCGTATGTTTTGGAGACAGTTTAACCAGAGGCATTTCTTATGTTAGGGGGCGCCTTCGCATCATTAAAGAAAATTATCCAAACTCTTTAGCTAAGCTAACAGAATCTTTGCCATTCGTCGAAGTTTTGAATAAAGGGGTTTTCAATGATAACTCCGACCTGTTGGTTAGCCGGATCGAGAAAGACGTCATGTCGGAAAATCCCGATATCGTATTAATAGAGGTAGGTGGAAATGACTGTAACTTCCATTGGGACGAAGTAGCCAAGAATCCAGAAGGTGACCATGAGCCCATCGTTCCAATCGAACGCTACCTGGAAAATGTCACACAACTTGTCAAGCAGGTTCAGGACAAGCATATAACCCCTTTCCTTTTAACTCTTCCGCCACTGGATCCTGCCAGATATTACAGATCCATCGCCGATAAGTTCGGTCATTCAATCGGCCATTTCGTTTCCCATGTCGGCGGTATTGAACATTGGCATGGGATGTATAATCGCCAATTGAAAAGCCTTGCAGAGGAACTAAAGGTGCCTTTGATAGACGTCCGTTCCCATATTAAATCCTCCGGTGACTTGGGTCCCTTGATTAGCGATGATGGCATCCACCTCACTTCAGAAGGATACCAGCAAATGAGCCTGGCCATTTTCAGTGATTTGCTGAAGCATATGGAAGAAGATATGTTTCCTAAAGCCATAAAACGGTAAAAAGGCAAAGCATGGCGCTTTGCCTTTTTGGGTTTTACAGACTTTTCACTTCCACGTTTTCCGGAAGCTTGAAAGGGTTTTCGGTATTGATCCGGTCATAAAACATCATCCCGTTCAAATGATCTAGCTCATGTTGAAACACGATTGCAGCAAAGCCCTTCAGCCGCATCTCTATTTCCTCACCATTACCGTCAAAAGCTTTGATTTTAACCCGTTCATAACGAGGTACATATCCTTTAATATCACGGTCGACAGAAAGGCAGCCTTCACTTTGCGGTAAATAGATCATTGTGGCCGAGTGGCTGATGATTTTCGGATTCACAAGGGCATATTCAAACAGCTTCCCCTTTTCGTCTGGGAAATACATGACGAACATGCGTTTATTCAAGCCTATCTGATTGGCAGACAACCCAACTCCTTCACGCAAGTTGAACTTCTTTTGGAGTTTTGGATCCTGACTGTTTTTCAGGTATTGCATCATGCATTCCAGCGTTTCACGATCTTCATCCGAAATCGGCAGGCTAACTTCATCCGTTACCTGACGCAGAATGGGATCCCCTTCTCTAACGATATCCTTCATCGTAATCATATAGTCTTTTATAAATTTACTCATAGAACTTCACACTCTTCTACCATTTTATTTTTTCATGACTTAGACCATTTCACTTTAGCATTTCGCATTTAAAAAGTCTAATATCCCGGATAGATTAAATATTTCTAAATTCCGGACTCTTTAAACTCTCATACATAAGTGTTACTTCTTTCCTTTAACATTATTTACCTTTAATTTAAGGTACAAAGACCTATAGATTACATGTTTAAAAATTTTATACTGAATATATATACTTAAAGGAGATGAAAAATTGAACTCGAACTCTAAATTAGTTTCGAAATTGCTGCCGTTCCTTACGGCTCTCATTGTGATAATTGCTGGAATCAGTTGGTATGCTGTTACTCAGTCAAAGGATATGGTCATTCCTTTTTCATCGGTGGAAAAAACGATTAAAGCCCAAAATGGAGCTCCTGTCACCATTGAAGAAAAAAGAAATGGCACTCTTCACATTTCCACACCAGATGGAGAATACGTTTCAAGTATTCCTCCCAACAGTCAAATGATCAATAAACTTGTCGAAACTTATAACGTTCAATATTCTTTTTCATCAACTAATAAATCAGCATTATGGATTTTAGGCGGGTTAATGGCGGCCCTCGTCACAACCGGTGTCATTATACAGAAAAAATCAAAGGGCGGATTGCGGATCGGCAGCAAAAAACAAAGCCTTTCCACCCCAAAACCCCTGCCAGAGATAACTTTGGATGATGTAGGCGGTTTGCAATCCGAAATCAAACAGGAGATCCTTCAGACACTTACTACACTAAAGGAACCTGAACGTTCAGCTAAAATTGGAATTAAGCCGCCTCAAGGCATTTTATTATACGGCCCTCCTGGAACGGGGAAAACGCTGCTTGCACAGGCAATTGCAAAAGAGCTTGGTGCAAACTTCTTCTCAACGAGCGGTTCAGCCTTCAACGAAATGTTTGTTGGAGTCGGTGCAGCCCGTGTCCGCAGCCTTTTCCAAAATGCACGTAAACAATCGCCAGCTGTCATTTTCATCGATGAAGTGGATGCATTGGCTGGTAAAAGGAAACCCCACGGCGGGGAAGAAGGCGAAAAAACGTTAACCGAACTGCTTGTCCAATTGGATGGGGGCCATCCAAATGAAGGCATTTTATTCATTGCAGCGACCAACCGGAAAGATATGCTCGATGAGGCATTTCTACGTCCGGGCAGGATCGATTTCTCTTTCCAAGTCCCACTTCCGGATACACAAGGAAGAAAGGAAATCATCGATATCCATACGAAGGGAAAGCGTCTAGCGACAGATGTCCTGGCTTCCCTGGATGAGTTGGCTGAAAGTACATCCGGTTTCTCCGGCGCTGACTTAAGCTCCCTGTTCGATACTGCCTCACGTCATGCCCTGAGGAATGAACAGGATATGATTCGTAAACAGGATCTTGATTACGCGATTGACCGTACGATACTTGGAGCGACATCACGTACTTTGAATGATGCGGATACGAAGCGGCGTGTGGCCATTCATGAAAGTGGACATGCCCTGATTGCTGCTTTGACAAAGCCTGGCTCCGTTAGAAAGGCGACCATCATTCCGCGTGGGGAAGCCCTTGGATATGTAGCGCCGATACCAAAAGAGCTCCATCTGGCAACAGCCAGTGAATTGCTCGATCAAGTCAAAATGATTTTGGCAGGCGGCGTGGCGGAAAGAATGTATCTAGGGGAACATAGCATAGGTGTAGGCGGAGATGTACAGCAGGCGAAACATCTGCTGGAACAAATGGTCGATACCGGAATGCTTCAAGATGGATTCACCCTCACCTTCAATAAAGGTGAGAAGGAGCAAAAGATGCAGGAATTATTCACGAAAGCGATTCAGGAAACGGAAATGTTGATTGACTCGAATCGCCTACAGTATGAAGAACTCGTTGAAGAGTTATTGAAAAAAGAGACACTTGAGGGATCTGAAGTTCAGCGTATCGTTGACGCTTCGGAAATAACCGGTATATGCTCGAATGCATAATACTCTTCTCCACTATGTCTTAAGAACTGATTTCCAGAGCCTGTTTGCAATAAAACAGGCTCTTTTTTTCAGCCGCAAAGCCAATCTTTAATTAATATTTTATGTAGGCAGTCCCTGTGCCGCTAGCAAAATGAAAAGGAGGTCACTGGCAAAATCACAGTGGCCTTCCTGTTACTTAACCGCTTCTGACCTGTTTTACACCAAGGGATTTAGCCATATGTTGTTTCGGTATCTTGGCCTTAAAATCATCCTTTTTCAAACGCATCGCAAATAATAGGGCTATGACGAGCAAAGCCACAGAACCTAGGAGAGCAAATTGATAGGATATTAAATTAACATGGTGCTCCCCATTCGTTCCTATCGAGCTAGTGCCCACTTCCCCCAGAATGCTGGCTAGGATGGCTACACCAATGGCCGAGCCAATCCGGTTTTGGACATTGAACAATGTGGCCGCCATTCCCATCGAAGCAGAGTTGATATTGGTGAAAGTGGAAAACTGTACGGCCACAACAGTATGTCCCAAACAGATACCGACGCTAAATAATAAGGCACGAAGGAACCAGGGGTTGGCTGTCGGCCCGACAATGCTGATCAATGTATAAATGATGATTGTACCAAGCAGCCCTATCCGGATCACCTGATGTATGCCCAGTTTCTTCGTAGTCCAAGGCATCATCCGGGAGGCCACCATCAAACCTATAGCTTCCGGGAAAGTGGTCAGCCCGCTTTCTAAAGCTGAAGCATGAAGCGAACTTTGATACATTAACGGGAACACGAAGAGCATCCCCAATAAGCCCGCCATTGAAAATAATGAAATGATGCCCAATGTCCGAAACAATCGATCGGATAATAAACGCAAATCAAGCATCGGTTCGTTCACACGCAGCTCCAATAGAATAAATGAGAGAACAAGAACTGCACCGATAATTCCTGTATACATGATAACGGGGGAACCCCATCCTTTAGATGGCCCTAAGCTCATTGCATACATCAGCATGGAAAAGCCTGCAGCTGACAATAAGAATCCTGGAATGTCCAATCTGCCAGCAGTTGATTCTTTATTTTCTTTTAAAAACCATACACCGAATATCAGGACCATAATTCCGAAAGGGACATTTATATAAAATGCCCAACGCCAAGACAGCTGCTCCGCAAGGAATCCGCCAACAATCGGACCAACAGCTGGTGCGAATGCTATGGGAAGCACAAGGGAACGGGACACCTTTGGGCGTTCTTCAACAGAGAACGTTCTAAATAATATGGCCATTCCAATTGGTGTAAGGATCCCGCCTCCTGCCCCCTGCAAAACCCTAAACAAATTCAAGGTTTGAAGATTATTAGCGAATCCGCATAAAAAGGAGGCTGCCGTAAAGACACCCAATGCCATCAAGAAGATTTTCTTGGTTCCAAAACGATCCCCAAGCCACCCAGCTACCGGAAGGAATACAGCCAGGCTTACTAAATATCCAACATTAATGCCACTGGCTGAAGAGGGATCAAGGTTAAATTCACTACTGATCGTTGGAAGGATCACATTGACAATCGTCCCGTCCATCGAAACCATGAACATCGCTATGACATAAACGATGCTAACTACTATTTTAGGGTCCATTTGCATCCTTACTTTCATTTTGTTCCATCAATGCTAGCAACTAGTTTTATGTATTTCCAGCAGTCCTTTCGATATATCAATGACCAGCCTTCCGGAATAACCAAAAAGGCGGGCCAAAGGGAATTTCGACCTTCTTCAATTATAAATTCATTGTAGATCCCATTTTCATTCACGAAACGGTTGGTCATCAGTCATTGTCCTCCTTCATAATTTTTTCAAATTCTCGATAGAGAATGTTTGTTAGCTATCTCCTATCCAAACAATAATGATAATCATTATCAATCATAATCTACAGGTAATGATATATATTTATAACTTACTGGTCAAGTGCCTTCCGTGGATTTACTGAGAAAGTCCTATTTCTTACCAGTCACATTTCTCTTCAAAGCAAAACGCAAAGCCCTGTTAATCAAAGCGGCAAAACTGAAAGATGCCCTTCCCCTTCAGACTCGTTGAATTGAACATTCACTCTGCTATCCTTCAAGGATAATCGTTTTGATAATTCCAAAGCATTTTCATTCGTGCAGCTTTTATGGTTACCTTCCAGCTCCCCCACGCCAAGCAAAAAGGAAATATCACCATCCTTTCCTTGATTCAATCGGGAAAGGAACTTCTCTCCTCCTCACGGAACCACTTTTTGTTCCAATGGAGAGATGGGCATCCAGCCATTTCGAAACCGGCAAATCGCCCATCTATCCGGTGGTCAAAGACAAAAGGTTTGGCTGGCAATGGCTTTAGCACAGAAAACGGAGATTTTATTATTGGATGAGCCAACCACCTACCTTGATTTGGCTCATCAACTAGAGGTTTTGCAAATAGTTGAAAAGCTTAATAAAGAACAAAAAATAACGACTGTCATGGTATTGCATGATATTAACCATGCGTCCCGGTTTTCACATGAAATCATAACGATGAAGGAAGGGGAAATCGTTAAAATCGGTAACCCGGGGGAAATCATCACACCTGCCGTTTTAGAGGAAGTCTTTCGTATTCCTGCAAGGGTTATGATAGATCCCGGCCAATGGGGCACCCGTTTGTATTGGTTATGACAATTTATCACAGCAAGAAGTATATAAAGAAGCCGTTTTATCCAATTGAAAGGTGTGGTTCGTAAAACGTATAATTCATCAAATGATATTCCCGAATCAACTGATTCAAACCAACACCTCCAACTCCTCGGGTATGGTTTCCATCTGAATTTTATAACATAGTTGATTGGAACTCCTGCTTAGAAAAGCGCGTCTAGGGGAGACCCCGCAGGTGCAAGCCGAGGAGGCTCCCCGACCGCCCGCGGAAAGCGAGTGCCTGGATTTGGAAATCAACATCCAAATTGTACAAGTCATAAAAAAACTGCAGGGCAAACTCACTTTTCTTTGAGTTTGTCTACAGTCTAAAGGGATGTCGACAAGTCGACATCCCATTTTACAAATTTATAGTTTTTCCAACTGGATGATATCTGGTGTATTTTGTTTCTGGATCCCTGACTTTTGCAACTTCACTGCCGTTCCTTCAGGTAAGTTAGTGAATATAATAGGAGTGACCGTTGATGGTGCATTCCGTTTAATGAAATCTAAATCAATTTCCAAAAGAGGTGTTCCCTTTGTTATTCTTTGGCCTTCTTGAACAAGAGCTGTGAACCCTTCTCCATTTAATTTAACTGTATCCAAACCAACATGGATCAGAATTTCCAGACCATTATCCATTTTCAAGCCCAGTGCATGATTTGTCGGGAAGATACTTAGAACTTCCCCATCGATTGGAGATACTAGTTTTCCGTTGACTGGCTCGATAGCAAAGCCATCCCCCATCATTTTCATGGCAAACACTTGATCGGGAACTTGTTCTATCGGTAAAATGGTTCCTTCAATTGGAAGGACAAAGTCATTTGCACCCAAAGCTTGGTTTTCCTCTACTATATCCTCTGCCACTTGTGCAGATGGACTTGTTTTCACTTGGCTTGGGTCGACTCCATCCTTGACAAGCTGTTTCATTGCATTTGCAACGAATTCAACATTCGTTCCAACAATGACCTGTACACTCGATTTATTCAACTTCATGACACCGCGGGCACCATGCCGTTTTAAGGCTGCTTCATTCACATTTCCTGAATCGGCCACTTGTAAACGCAAGCGTGTTGCACAGTTATCAATTAGCTTTATATTCTCTTTACCGCCAAGATCTTGAATGAAAAGCGATCCCATATCGGTATATTTATCCCCTGTTTTCACAATAGTTTCTTCTTCCACTTCTTCCTCATCGTCTTCACGGCCAGGTGTTTTTAAATCCATGATCTTGATGACAAAATAGAAAATCACGAAGTAAACTGCCGCGTATACCAATCCAATCGGGATTAACCATAGCGGTTTTTGCGCAATACCAAAGTTCAAGAAATAATCAATGGCTCCTGCGGAGAATCCAAACCCATGATGGATATCCAATATAACAGCAAGTGCCAGAGAGACCCCGGTTAAAAGGGCATGTATTACATATAACACCGGTGCGATGAACATGAAAAGAAATTCAATCGGTTCAGTGATTCCTGTAAGGAAAGAAGTGAAAGCCAATCCAACAAGCATCCCTGTCACCAATTTACGTTTCTCTTTCTTAGCAGCTGCAATCATCGCTAATGCTGCAGCTGGAAGACCGAACATCATGATCGGGAAAAAGCCGGTCATGAAGGGCCCAGCAGACGGGTCCCCTGCGAAGAAACGATTTATATCACCCGTCGCTCCATTGTACTCACCAAAGACGAACCAAACCATACTATTCAAGACATGATGCAATCCTACTGGAAGCAATAAGCGATTCAATACGCCGAATACGCCGGCACCCAATGCCCCTGCACCTGTAATCCAGTCACCGACACTATTTATTACATCTTGAATCGGCGGCCACACAAAACCGAATATTCCCGCAAGTATGATCATCGCAAGCGAAGTGATGATCGGGACGAATCGTTTCCCTGAAAAGAATCCAAGCCATTCAGGGAGTCTTATGTCGGAGTATCTATTATATAGAAGAGCGGCAACTATCCCCGATATAATACCGCCTAAAACAGCCATGTTGATTTCTTTATCAATCGCTTGTGTACCATTCGTTAATACAAAGTATCCAACAAGGCCTGATAATGCCGCAGCGCCACTTCCATCTTTGGATAATCCAATCGCTATTCCCAAGGCAAACAATATCGCAAGGTTATCGAATATCGCCTTTCCAGCTGCGGCAATAAAGGCAATATCAAGTAAATCCGGTTGCCCTAAACGAAGCAATAACGCGGCTGCTGGTAAAACGGCAATCGGTAACATTAAAGCTTTCCCAATCTTTTGTAAAAAATTTAACATCGAACTCATCTCCCTTGTACCTAACTTCTTTGATCAACAACAAGATGTATTAAGCGTTTTCATTTTATCAATATAATAACTTTTCTTTGGGATTATACTAGCACAGAAAATATATAGATGTCTATACCAATTTACTTGTAAATATACTATATTCTTCGAAAACATAGCAAAAATATCATTTTTGTTCTTGATACTCCCTAACTGGTCTAGACAACTTTTAATAAAAACGTTAAAATGAGGGCAAATTATATGAGACCATTTCATGACTCATTCATTAAGTTTTACTTTCATAAAGGAGATTATGTATGAAAACATTCATTATTAATAATCTGATGGTTCACAGCGAAAAGGAAACATACAAAAATGGGTACATTAAAGTCGTGGATGGAAAAATTGCCGAAGTTGGTCCAGGCAGCCAATACAAACAGGACGATGATGCCAAGGTGATTACTCTTTCACCGGATTATCAGGTAATTCCCGGTGCCATCGACATTCATATTCACGGAGCATCCAATTCCGATGCAATGGATGCCACACATGACGCATTATCCACAATGGCAAAGACCCTTCCTAAAGAAGGAACCACCAGCTTTCTGGCCACTACAATGACCCAAGCCACCCAAGCCATTGAATCAGCACTTCTTAATGCTGGTAAATATATCGAAAATCAAACTCAGGAAAATGCTGAAATAGTTGGAGTACATTTAGAAGGTCCTTTCATTTCACCGGCCCGTAAAGGAGCACAGCCTGAGGATTATATCGTTGATCCTGATGTCACTCTATTTAAAAGATGGCAGGAAATGGCCGAAAATCAAATCAAGCTTGTAACGCTTGCTCCTGAACAACCGAACGGATTAGATCTTGCCGCCCACTTAAGGGGAACTGGCGTCGTCGCCTCCATCGGCCATTCAGATGCAACATATGACCAAATAGATGAAGCAATCCAGGCAGGGACTACCCACGTTACACATCTTTATAACGGAATGCGTGGACTCCATCACCGCGAACCTGGCGTTTTGGGAGCTGCTTATCTTCGAGATGAGCTATATGTTGAACTTATTGCTGACGGCATTCACTGCAGGCCGGAAATGATCAAGCTCGCATATGACCAAATTACCAGCGAACGAATGATACTGATAACGGACTCACTTCGTGCCAAATGGCTTGAAAAGGGAACCTATGATTTAGGTGGTCAGCCTGTTAATGTTGACGAAACGAAAGCAACGCTTTCAGACGGCACACTAGCCGGCAGTATATTGAAAATGAATGATGCCATCAAGAACACAATGGAATATACCGGTTGTTCCATGACTGACATTATAAAAATGACGGCGGAAAACCCTGCCAAACAACTTCGGATTTTTGACAGAAAAGGAAGCATCCAAGTCGGCAAAGACGCAGATCTTGTAATATTGAATGACCGCTTGGACGTTGAAATGACTTTCTGCAGAGGAAATTTAGCTTTTAAAAAGGAGAATGTATAATGAATATCATACAAGTGCAGGACTACACGGAAATGAGCCGGACAGCCGCAGAAATAGTGATCGGAAAAGTCAAAGGAAATCCGAATATCAAATTGGGCCTTGCAACAGGCGGCACCCCTAAAGGAATGTACGATAATTTGATTGAAGATCACGTACGTAATCATACTTCATATGAACATGTAACGTCTTTTAACCTTGACGAGTATATCGGCTTAAAACCAAATGATCCAAACAGTTACCATTTTTATATGGATCATTCCTTATTCACTCACATCAATATAAATAAAGAGCGTACTCACCTGCCTAATGGCACAGCCGATGACACGAATGGAGAATGTCAACGGTATGACGAAATGATTGATTCCGTGGGCGGGATCGATCTTCAGATACTTGGCATTGGCCAAAATGGCCATATTGGTTTTAATGAACCTGGAACTTCCTTCACATCCGGTACACATGTCGTGACACTTGAAGATTCGACGCGCCAAGCGAATGCACGTTATTTCGACTCCATAGACGAAGTTCCGACACATGCCGTTACGATGGGCATTTCAACAATCATGAAAAGCAAAGAAATTCTGCTGCTGATTTCTGGTGAAGAAAAAGCCGAAACACTGAAGAAATTGATACACGGTGACATTTCAGAGGAATTTCCTGCATCTATCCTAAAAAAACATAATAGTGTTACAATTATCGCAGACCAAAAAGCGTTATCCGGAGTGATAATACCCTAAAGGAGCGAAAGTCGATGATTGATAAAAACTCACCTCTTCCGATTTATTTTCAAATCGAAGAACAAATAAAAAGAAAAATAGAAAACGGTGAGTTCCAAGCGCACGATGCCCTTCCATCTGAACGTGAATATGCCGAGCAATTCGAAATTAGCCGGATGACCGTCCGCCAAGCCATAAATAATTTGGTGAATGACGGATACTTATACCGTCAGAAAGGAAGGGGAACCTTTGTCGCCGATAAGAAATTGGAGCAGCAGCTCAATGGGCTGACCAGTTTTACCGAGGACATGAAGGCCAGGGGATTAAACCCAAGCAGCAAGCTGCTGAGCTTTGAAATCATTCCGGCTGATAAGAAGATTGCCAGTGAATTGCACATTTCCCTTTATGCTCCCGTTTATGAAATAAAACGCATTCGGTTGGCTGATGATGTTCCAATGGCGCTCGAGACCGTGTACATGTCTGCCAATTTAATTAAAGGATTAACGGAAGAAATCATTAACCTTTCCCTTTACCAATATGTGGAGAACTACGTCAAACTAAAGATAGACTATGCTTCACAAACGTTGGAATCATCGATTGCTTCTGAATTGGAAGTGACCCATTTAGCAATTCCAAAGCACTCACCCATATTATTCATTCAAAGGAATACGTTCTTAATAGACGGAACTCCCCTTGAATATGTTAAATCGGCTTATCGTGCGGATAGGTATAAGTTCACTATCAACATAAGCAGATAAAATGGAATATTTTCATCACTATAGTCTTTTAATTGCCAAAGGTAATCGGAGGGTGTCACATATATGAACTCATACTTTGAAGAAGTGCAGGCTTTACTCACAATTGTGGGAGAACAGGAAAAGCAATCAATTAAGGAATCTGTGAAACGTATCTCAAAAGCAGTCATGTCGGATGGGATCATCCATTTATTCGGAAGCGGACACTCCCACATTTTGACCGAAGAGGTATTCTACCGGGCTGGTGGGTTAGCCGCAATTCGTCCAATTTTCGTTGAAGATCTCATGCTTTTTAAAGGAGCTTCAAGATCATCCCAACTTGAACGCCAAAATGACCTATCAGAGAAATTCATGAATGATGAAGATATCCGTCCTGGTGATGTTTGTATTGTCATTTCGTCATCGGGCGTAAATCCCGTTCCGATAGATGTAGCCACTATCGCAAAAGAAAAAGGGGCATTCGTTATTGGACTAACATCACCGGAGTATGCAAAAAGTTGTTCTTCACGGCATAAACAGAAGCATTATCTCCACGATGTCGTTGATTTGGTCATAGACAATCATATTGCCAAAGGTGACACATTACTGAAATCAAATAATATACCTTTTGGTTCCGGATCGACCGTGGTCGGGGCCGTTCTCCTCAATATGGTTTTCACGCAAGTCATCCAAACGATTATTGAATCAGGGGAAACCCCTCCCGTATTCCTTAGCAGTAATATCGAAGGGGCAGATGAACACAATCAAAAGATCATCGCGAAATATAAAACAAGAATCCCCCAATTATGAAATGGAATACATATTTTTTTGTTTCAGTTGTTTATTTCTTACTGTAGGCAAACTCCATCGAGTTGGTCTACAGTTTTTTTGAGAGTTTGGAAGTTGAGCGTTGAATTCCACTGCAGGCGGTCCGGGGTCCGCGGAGAGCCTCCTCGGCGTTTGCGCCTGCCTGCGGTGTCTCCCCTGCACTCGTATTCCCGCAGGAGTCTCGCACCTTCCGTTCCAGTCAACAGAGTTTTAGTAATTAGACAGAACTCCATGGGCCAACAGTCTTTCTGCAACTTTTATTCAAACGCTTTTCCATCCCCTCTTAACTAAATGTTTCATTTAACGAATGAGTGCAGGGCATGTATTTGTTGATCCCATACATTCGTTTCATGCACCAGCAGACCATAACAAATTTGTGTTGTGGACGAGAGTAACACCGATTGAGAAAGTTGGAAAACCGGAAGCTGTTGAAGATGCAGCTTACAAAACCAGTACGCCTGATTATGTGTATGATGGAACTTATGATTGTCATTCTTCCTCCACCGGGCGAGCTTTTAAATCCATTTCCCATTTTATAATCATTCAAAAAGGGTTTCGGAATTGGAGCATTCCGAAACCCTTTTGTCTACAGTCTGGAGGCATCCGAATGGAGGCCTTCTTTATTTTATATTCCCTTTTATTCCTTATTTTTTAAAAACGGCCACCAATTCGCGTTTCCAAACGTTGCAACCATCACCGGAATAAACAATGGCAAGATGACAAACGCATATAAAGCAAGCCCCACCAATATTAATGTGGCTATCTCCAAGAGCGATAAAACGCCTGCTGGCATCATGGCAGCAAAGGTTCCGCCCAGAATGACAGCCGCCGAGATGATCACCGTTCCCATTTTTCTCATGGACAGCAACATCGCTTCCTTGACCGGCTTATCTTTCCACTCGTTGAAGCGATCCATCAAGAAAATGCTATAGTCAATGCCAAGAGCAATCAAGATGACGAAGGCAAAGAAAGGAACTGCCCAGCCAATGCCGGCATAACCGAGAATATTAACAAAAATCAACTCTGTAATGGCTGCCGCTGTATAATAAGTCAAAACGAGCGACACTATCAAATAGACAGGCATGATCAAGGATCGCAGCATGAAAAAGAGAATGATTGCAATACCCGACAGCATCAAAACGACCGTCCTTGAGAAATCCTCCCCAGACATCATGCCCAAGTCATGATATGTACTTGTGATTCCCCCTATCGCCACCTGCGCGTTTTCAAGCTTTGTATCTTTCGTTACTCTTTCAACGGTTGCCTCAATCGAATCAATTTGCTCGATTGCATCATTGGAATAAGGATTCGCCTTGAATACCACATCCATGGTCATGGTTTTACCATCTTCAGATAAATACGCGTTCAATGCTTCCCCGAATTCTTCGCTTTCCACTACTTCTTTGGGAATGTACATGCCTGTTACCGTTTTATCCGTTTTTGCCAGCCCTGATAAATAACCCTGTGCGGACGATAGTCCATCATGGACTTCATTCAGACCATCCGCACTTTCATTTAAGCCATCAGTCAAATCAGTAAGCTGCCCGCCCAGGCTTGAAAAACCATTTAGGAGTTCTTGCTGCCCATTACTTAAGCTAGTAAGGCCTCCTTTAAATCCTGACAGATTATTTATGACTTCCCCCTGACCATTAGCCATGGTGCTTAGACCCTTTTGTAAATTGTCAACGCCTGAAATCAATTGGTTCAGGCCCTCCCCAAGAGAATTTTGACCCTTTACGATTTCTTCCATATTTTCATTCGCCGTATTCAAACCGCCGGACACTGAACCAAGATTCCTATTGAGCTCTGAAAGGCCTGCTGCCATGGGCTCCAAGCCACCCTGTGCCCCTTGCACTGTTTGCTTGATTGTTTGATAGGACTGATCAGCCTGTAATTCTGGATGAGTGGCTTCCATTTGCTCAAAAGAAGGATTTAAACCGGCAAGGCTTTGTGATACACCCGTAAGGTTAGTTTGAATTTCTTTATATTGACCTGTGAGCTCACTTAACCCATTAGCTGATTGTTTATAGCCTTCGAGAAGCTGTCCGCTTCCGGTGGCGAGCTTATCCAAGTTAGCCTTGACCTCAATCAATCCGTTTTTTATGTCCCCGGTTCCTGAAGACCCATCACGAATGCCTGCTTCAATGCTTGTTAACGCCTTCTCCACCTGACCTACGCCGCTCTTTAATTCATTGGTCCCGGATATGAGTCCCCCTATTCCGTCCGTCGCTTGCTTCAATCGCGGTCCTGAATCGGAAAGCTCACTCCCTGCCGTTTTCAATCCATCGCTGATTTGTTTAATGCCTTCATTTCCTTCCCCGATTCCCTTTTCCAAGGTTTCGGCCTGGTTCGCTACAAATAAATCCTTAATCGGTTCACCTGTCGGGCGGGTCATGGATCGAACTACATCGACTTCATCCACCTTGACTACTTCCTGGCTGATTTTTTCTGCAAGTGCGACGTACTCTTCCGAATCCATGCGTTCGTCATTCTTTATGACAATCTGTGTTGGCATCGATTGTCCCGGTCCGAATTCATCGGAAATGATATTAAATGCCATGATGGAAGGAACATCATCACCCGCTTCTTCAAGGGAGTTATATGAAATCTTCCCATCATACATAAACAAAAAGGGAACACAAAAGATTGCGACGATCATAAGCGCCAATAATGGGCGGTTCAAGGAGAAGTTACCGAGAACTCCCCATAGTTTACTTTCACTATGCGCAAGTTTCCCTTTCGCCGGCCAGAATAGCTTTTTGCCAAGAACCGCCATGAAAAATGGAACGATCGTATAAAGGGCGATCATTAAAATGAAGACCCCTATGGCAACGGCCGCCGCAGATTGATAGAGCTTAAAAGTAGAAAAACCAATTGCCGCAAAGCCAATCATTACGGTCAGCCCGCTGAAGAAGACAGTCTTACCGGCGGTTCGGTATGTCTCAACGATCGCTTCAGGCAAGGACTCCTGGGACGATAGCTCTTCCTTGAAACGACTAAGCAGCAGGATGCAATAGTCAGTTCCGATTCCAAATAAAATACCAACCAGGAATATTTGGGTGTAAGACGAAATCGGAAAGTCCCATTTATCCACCAGGAATGAGACGATGGATTGTGAGCATAAATAAGTGAAACCTACCGTTACCAACGGAATGACCGGTGCCACCACTGAACGGAAGACTATCAGCAATACAGCCAGAATGAAAACAACCGTGATGCCTTCAGTTTTCTTCAGCCCTTCTTGGGAATTGGCATTAAGATCTTCATCGATCATCCAGCTGCTTGTGTAATAATGCTCGACATCCACTTGCTCCAGCTCTTTATAAAGGGCATCGATCACTTCCTTAGCTTCTCGGTCCCCTTTGACCATCGTGATGGATGTCAAAACCGTTGTTTCGTTCTCCGAGACCAACTGACCTTTTAGCGAGGGCTCTTTAAAATGGGTCATGACCTCTTTGATGCCAAGCTCCGCTTTATTCTTTTCAAGCTTTTGGATCGCTACCTCGATCTCTTTCAATTCCGGGGAAGACAGCTTCTTATCACCATGAAATACGAGAGCCACTTGTGACTCATCCTTATCCTGGATCTCTTTCATTAGCTCATTGGCCATCCCAGAGGAATACTCTTCCGGTACATCCAGCTGGCCCTTATTCCGGACAAGCTCCGCCATATTCGGTGCCGCAAACAATAAACCTGCCGTAATGGCAACCCATACGATAATGACCAGCCATCTTCCCTTTATGATCCCCCTCATTTATATTCCTCCCATTCCTCATTCTTCATTTGAATGAAAATTTGTGAAAGCTTCTCATATGTATCAAGGAATTTAACAATCTCTTCATAATCGAATTTCGTCATGATGCTCTCTACCAATTTATGAATCTTATTTTCCGTTTCCTGTAACAACGCTTCCCCCTCTTTGGAAAGCTTCAAATGGAAGAACCTTCGGTCAACCTGGTCCTGTTCCCGTTCTATCAATCCTTTGCCTTCCAGCCTGTTGATGTTGGACGTGACGGCACTCTTATTAATATAAAAGGCATCACTGATTTCCGTCGATGTACACAACCGCTGTTGTTGAATGAACCGTAAAGTATAGTATTGTTCGTTCGTCAGCACATCACAAATCTGATCTTTTATTAAAAGCTCCCCCATCTTATTGACATAGAAAGAAACCTTCATATATCGATCAATCAATCCAGAAACTTTTTCATTCGTCATCGTTGCACCTCTCAAAAAGTAGTTCAGTCATTTAACTATATGTAGAGTACTATTGTTTTATTTATCATGTCAATCCCATGATAGTTTATTATTTCCAGTTTAACTTATGGTAAATAAGGGAAAACCCAAAATAAGCAAACAATCTACTATTCTAAAGGAGGAAATATAAATGACTCAAACAACTATCGAAACTCAAACGAATAGCAAACTTTTAAAAGGGATTCTAATCGGGGGGCTTGTCGGCGGTGCATTGACCTTGCTCGACTCCAACACGAGAAATAAAGTAAAGCGATCTGCCGTCCTTTTAAAAGACAACTCCATGAATATGATTGAACAGGTCAAGGAAAATCCCGGCGAAATGAAGGAACAGATGGTATCAGGAGTCAAAGGAGCAACGGAGACGATTAAAGAGGCAATCAATGACGTTGAAACACTATATGAAACCGTGAATGAAGACGTGGTGGGTAAAGTATCCGAAGTAAAGGATATCTCCACTGATGCCCTTGGTACAGCGAAGGACGCAACAAGTGAATTAAAAGACATCAGTTCAAAAGTGGTCGTTGCCGGTAAACAGCTGAAAGAAACGCCAGCACAATCATTGAAATCCAATAATGATAAAGGTGAAAAAGATAGTGATGAAATCGTTAAAAAATCAGGATTATCCAATCAAAAATCCATCTCATCCAACTTCTAATATATAAAAAAGCTGAGGCATTATGCCTCAGCCTTTTTTGTAGAGAAAATGTGCCCGGAAAATGTGCGTTTCATCAAATGAAGTTCCCGAACAACCAAAACAACACCTTCAACTAAATAAGGATGGTTTTATCTAAATTTAAATTATGGCTTGTACGATTTGGATGTTGATTTCCGCTTCAGGCACTCGCTTTCCGCGGGCGGTCGTGGAGCCTCCTCGGCATGCGCCTGCGGGGTCTCCCCTAGACGCGCTTTTCTAAGCAGGAGTCTCGTACCTTTCACTCCAATCAACTCTGTTTGGTTTCGGAATATCCTTCACTTGATACCTTAGTTAGAGTCCTCCAATTTATTCGTTATATCATGGTCTTTTTTTACTTCGGCTAACCAAACTGGATATTCCTCTTGTAATCTTTCAGAAAGAAGCGTTTCTTTAATTACTTCTTTACTGTCTTCTAAATTAGCTTTTTTTGCTTCCTTCTTACCGGTTACTTTTATGATATGGTACCCATATTCGGTTTTGACTGGATCACTGACTTTATTTATATCAAGATCAAAGGCAACATCTTCAAACTCTTCCACCATATCGCCTTTTCCAAAATACCCCAGACTCCCACCGTTATCCGCCGTTTCAGTATCAGTGGAATATTCAGCTGCCAACTTAGCGAAATCACCGCCTGCCGCAAGTTCTTTCGCAACCTTTTTAGCCGTTTTTTCGTCTTCGACTAAAATATGACTAGCTTCCACTTGTTCCGCTTGAGCAAATGTATCTTTATTATCTTCAAAATACGTACTGATTTCATCGTCCGTTACAGTAATTCTCGGTTCGACCAATTTTTTCGTTTGCAGGTAAACCACGATGTCCTTTTTTAGAGCATCCATTGAAGAACCGCTTGCTTCCAATTGTTCTTTTAACGACTTTTCATCACCATAGGACTCCACCATAACATCGATTTCTTTCTGGATTTCTTCATCCTTAATTTTGATTCCTGCTTTTTCCGCTTCCAATTCCACCAATTTATTCGTAATTAGCAGGTCTAAAGTATCTGCTCCGTACCCTGCAACAAGCGCGTCATACAGCTCATCCTCATTGATTTTCTCGCCATCGATACTCGCAATTGTCTTATCCATGGACGAAATCATCGCAAATGCCATGATCCCGGCAATGATTAAAATGCTCCCTGCCCAAATATATGCCTTCGTGCTTTTTAATAGTTTCATGAATAGTCTCCCTTAAGTTTTCTATTATGATAGCTTGTAAATATTAATTAATCCTTAAGACTTTAACTTAACCTTCAATATGTATGAACTCTATCATTATACTAACATACTTATATTTCTGCAGATATTTTAGAGCATTTCATTCTGTTATGGATTTACATTAAATTTTGGTTGATCATTACAAAAAACGGTATTATACCGTTATTTCAACTCTTGATATATAGGTAACAGAGTGTAATTCGGCTTTCACTCGTAAGTTTCGAGCAAACGAAAAAGCATGGTGTACGGAGGGAATTCCTACACCATGCTTTATTTATTTTGTTATTTACGATGCATCTTGAATTCAAGGAAGAGTTCATTGTAACGGGCCAAGTTTTTCTTCCCAAGGTTTTCGTACACTTCCAGTTTCTTCGTCAGTTCAGGTGACGGATAGAAACGTTCATCCTTAACCACTTCTTCAGGCATATATTTAAGTGCTTCTTTATTAGGTGTCGAGTAACTTACATATTCAGCATTTTGAGCTGCAACTTTCGGGTCCAGCATGAAGTTGATGAACTGGTGGGCCGCATCGACATTTTTCGTTGTTTTCGGGATGACCATATTATCAAACCATAAATTGGACCCCTCTTTTGGAACAACGTATTCGAGATCTTCATTTTCAGCCATGATTTCAGAAGCAACTCCCGACCAAACAAGGCCAATCGCTGCCTCCTGGGCTTCCAATAGCATGCGGCTTTCATCTCCCACTATCGCTTTAATATTCGGGGTGAGGGCATCAAGTTTGGTTTTTGCCTCTTGAAGGTGTTCTTCATCTGTATCATTCAATGAATAATTCAAAGAGTTCAGACCCATGCCCATCACTTCTCTAGCGCCATCCGTCAAAAGGATTTCATTTTTTAAATCTTTATCCCATAAATCCGACCATGCCGTTATTTCTTTGCCACCGAGCATCTTGGAGTTGTAAACAATTCCAACC
The DNA here is from genome assembly GCF_058783805.1 of Peribacillus sp. FW305-BF15. Classification (NCBI taxonomy): domain Bacteria; kingdom Bacillati; phylum Bacillota; class Bacilli; order Caryophanales; family Bacillaceae; genus Peribacillus; species Peribacillus sp. FW305-BF15. Next base: position 35,652 of record NZ_JBYSYV010000027.1, read on the forward strand.
GTTCCCCAGAAGTACGGGACGGAATATTTATTCTCCGGATCGAATGGCAGATCGATGAATCGCTCATCGATATTTTTCAAATTCGGAAGCTTGGAATGATCCAAGGGAACCAGTAAGTCTTCCTGCCTCATCTTATCGATCATATACTCAGACGGAATGGCAATATCATAAGTGGTACCGCCCTGTTCAATTTTAGTCATCATGGCCTCATTCGAATCGAACGTCTCATAAATGACCTTTATACCTGTTTCTTCTTCAAAACGTTCGATTAGATCCGTATCGATGTAATCGCCCCAATTATAGATGGTAAGCGTATTGCTGCTCGTAAATCCCTGCGCTGAATTCAATCTTGAAATCGCATATAGCAGCAAAGCGGATACGAGGGAAATGAGCAAAAATATTTGCAGTAGCCTTTTCATCGTTTCCCCCCCATTCCCGTTTGCCTAACACGTTGAGTTATAAAGTAATAGACGACAACCAACAGCAGTGTCACGACGAACAGCAGTGTCGATAGTGCATTGATATTCAATGAAATTCCACGGCGGGCCAATGAATAGATTTCCACGGAAAGAGTGGAGAAACCATTACCGGTCACAAAGAACGTTACCGCAAAATCATCAAGTGAATAAGTCAATGCCATAAAAAAACCAGCAAAGATACCTGGCAAGATGTATGGAAGGATGACTTTCGTCAATACATCCCACCGGCTTGCCCCTAAATCCCGGGCGGCATCAATTAAAGTAGGGCTCATTTCCTGAAGTTTCGGAAGGACCAGCAGCACAACGATTGGGATACTGAAGGCGATATGTGACAACAGTACCGAGTAGAATCCAAGCTTGATCCCGGCCATTGTGAATAAAATCAGGAAGGAAGCACCGATGATCACATCGGGACTGACAATCAATACATTATTCAATGACAATACCGTATTCTTAGCTTTACTGCTCGTAAAGGAGCGAATTCCAATTGCCCCTATCACCCCGATGATCGTTGCGATCAGTGCAGATAATAAAGCTATCACAAGTGTATTCAATACAATGATCAACAGCCTCGTATCTTGGAACAGCTCCTTGTACCACTCCATCGTGAACCCTTTAAAGTCATACATCGTTCCACCGCTGTTAAAAGAGTAAAAGACTAAAAAGAAAATCGGTGCATAGAGAATGAGAAAAATCAAAACGAGAAACGCTTTTGATATTGGTGATAATTTATTGCCCAATTTACACACCCTGCTTTCGGTTACCCGTTACAAACATAATCAGGAACATTATAATAATCAAAAATACCGCGATCGTGGAACCCATTCCCCAATCCTGTGTTACAAGAAAGTGCTGCTCGATAGCCGTACCAAGCGTAATGACTCGGTTACCGGCAATCAATCTTGTAAGCATGAACAATGAAAGTGCCGGGATGAAGACTACTTGGCATCCCGTCTTTACCCCATCTAACGTCAATGGAAAAATGACACGGCGGAATGTCATCCATCGGGACGCTCCCAAATCATTGGCCGCATCCAAAAGGGTTGGATTCATTTCATCAAGCGCATTGAATATCGGTAAAATCATAAACGGGATGAAAATATAAACCGAAACGAATATGAAGCTGAAATCCGTAAAGAGAATCTGCTGCTTTCCGATTCCTACCGCCTCCAGAAATCCATTCGCCACACCATACGTGCCAAAAATTCCAATGAAGGCATAAGCTTTCAAAAGTAAATTGATCCAGGAAGGCACGATAATCAGCAAAAGCCACAACTGCTTATGCTTGGTTTTCGTTAACAAATAGGCTGTCGGGTAAGCGACTAAAAGGGATATTCCCGTAATCAGGAATGCATACCAAAATGAGCTCAATGTCATTTTTAAATATACTGGCGTAAAGAACTTTTGATAGTTAATCAATGATAAATTGCCTTCAATGTCAAAGAAGGAATAGTAAAGGATTAACAAAATGGGTGCGATCACGAATAAAGCAATCCATAAGACATAGGGTATGAAGTAAATATTACGGGATATTTTATTCTTCATGACTTTCCCCATCATGATACGCTTCCAGACGCTTATCGAATTCTTCTTCAGTTTCACCCAATCGCATGACATGGATCGATTCCGGTTCGAAATAAAGACCTATTTCATCTCCGACTGCCACTTTTTTCGTTGATTGGACAAGCCATTCATTTCCATCATGGTCATAACAGCTGATTTCATAATGAACACCGCGAAATAGCTGGGAGTCAACCCGAACTCGCAGTTTTCCGCGATCGACGGAAGTAATCTCTAAATCTTCCGGGCGGATGACAATATCGACAGCTTCATTACTGTTCAATCCTTGGTCAACACATTCGAACTGTCTGCCGACGAACTCCACGAGGTAATCTTCAATCATTTTTCCTTTTACAATATTGGACTCACCGATGAAATCGGCAACGAATCGATTCAGCGGTTCATCATAAATATCCGTAGGGGTCCCGCTTTGCTGGATTTTCCCTTTGTTAAGGACAAAAATCTCATCTGACATCGCTAATGCTTCCTCTTGGTCATGAGTGACGAAGATAAACGTGATTCCCAGCCTCTGTTGCAGCTCCCGCAATTCATATTGCATTTCTGTACGCAATTTCAAATCGAGGGCAGATAGCGGTTCATCCAGGAGAATGACTTCAGGTTCATTAACAATAGCCCTCGCAATAGCTACCCGTTGCCGCTGGCCGCCGGACATTTCCCTGATCTCCCGTTTTTCATACCCTTCCAAATTAACAAAGCTGAGGGCTTCCTTCACCTTGATTTCCACTTCCGAATTCTTCATTTTTTTGATCCGAAGACCAAATGCTACATTTTCAAACACATTTAAATGCGGAAACAGTGCATAATCTTGAAATACCGTATTCACTTGCCTTTTATTGGCTGGCACATCATTGATCTTTTTCCCTTCAAAGTAAATATCACCTTTGGAAGCTTCCGTAAATCCGGCAATCAAACGAAGGATCGTGGTCTTCCCACACCCGGAAGGACCCAATAGCGTATAGAACTTCCCTCTCTCGATTTCAAAACTAACATTATCGAGAACCACCGTTTCATCATCAAATTGCTTCGTAACTTGATCGAAGCGTATTATATTCCCATTTGCCATAGCTTCTTCCCTCTCTCCATTCCCTTACTCATCAATCTTCAACGATTGCATTTTTTTGAATTCTATAAGTATGATTCCGTCACCACGAGTAATAACTCGGACGGACCTTCAAAATCATTGATGATTTGATGTTCATCTGAAGCATGAAAATAAATCGATTCCCCTGCCTTGACGAAATACGTATGTGTACCCAGCTTTACAATGACTCTTCCGCTTAATACATAACCGAATGTTTCCGACAAGGATGGTTCAAATTGTTTGAACTCCCCTTTTTCCTGGAGAGTCAGGCGAATAGGTTCCATTTCCTTTTCATTCGATTCAGGCACGAGCCACTGAATTTGGTATCCCCGTTCTTCATCGATGAAAAATGTTTGTGCTTCTTCTTCATACACTACTTTTTGGACTTGATCCTCATCATCGAAGAACTGTTTCGGCTTGCAGCCGAGTACTTCTAAAATATTGAAAAGAGTTTCAATCGAAGGGGAACTAAGATCCCTTTCCAACTGTGAAATATACCCTTTGCTTAAATCCGTTCTTTCGCCCAATTCTTCCTGGGTCAATCCCTTTTTCAAGCGAAGGTTCTTTATTTTTTTTCCAATTTGCATTCCATAACCCTCAATCGGTTTACTTATAGTAAACACAAAGTAGATAAAGTTTTATATAAGTAAACTTTCAGTTTAATTTTACGAATATCATTATACAGGAAATGCCGGAAACTTCAAACGGAATTTCCGGCATTCATTAAAAAAAGGACTGCCGCCTGGCAGTCCCCCTTTTACAACTTCAGACATATCTCTTCCGCTTTCTTTTCCCCATCTGCAATACAATCCGGGATTCCGACTCCATTGTATGAACAGCCCGCAAGTAAAACATTCGGATAATTCTCGGAGATTTTCGCCTCCAGTGATTGAACGATTTGAGGATGTTTAATATGGTAGTTCGGCATATTTTCATGCCATTTCGTCACTTCACTCGTAATTGGATTCCCAGAAATGCTTAGACTGTTCATAATGTCTTGTAAAGCCACAGAGATCAATTCCTGTTTTGTAAGGGACTGTAATCGTTCATATTCCGGACTAGAGCTTTTATAAAAAAGCCTTACCAAAAGCTGGCTGTTTTCAGAAGTATGCTCCCATTTCCGGCTTGTCCAGGTGCATGCATTACAGATCAAATCACTATTATCGCCTGCAATGAAACCTGTCCCGTCTTTAGGAAGCATGCTGTCCGGGATATCGAATCCAAGATAAACGCTAATCATCGAACTATTGATCAAGCCGTTGAAATCCTCATCCAACTCCCGATCCCCCAATAATTTCTGGGCAATTGTATGCGGTGTACTCAATACGATAAAGTCCGTTTCCAGCGTTTCACCGTTTGCCAATGTAATGATGTACGCCTCATCATTTCTTCCGATTTTATCTACACTGACCCCTTTTAATATCTCGACCATATCGAGGCTTTCCTCTATTCTTTCTACCAATGTTGATAAGCCATTTTTAAACGAAAGGAACTTCTTATTTCCCTTGCTTTTGTATTTCTGCTTATTTTCCGATAGACCTCGTATTATACTGCCATATTCATTTTTATAAACCAGCATCTCTGGCAGTGTTTTGGCAATGGTCAATTCATTTAATTTTCCTGAGTAAACACCTGATAGGACAGGAGATATCTGCTTTTGCACCAATTCCTTTCCTAAGAAACTTTCAAGAAATAAACCGATGGAGTCATTCTTCGTAAATGTCTCATTTTTTGTGTAGAAATCCTTTAAGGCGTCGACCTTACCTTGGGCGGAAACCAGATCACTTTTGGCCAGTGACTCCAGGCTCATTGGTATTCCGAATAGGGCATCTTCGGGGATTCCCTTCAGCATCCCATCTGTATGAATGAATGATTTTCCCGTCGCATTATAGACGACTTGGTCCTCCAGGTTCAATTCTTTAAGAAATGGCTGTATATTCTGTTTCCTGGCGACGATCGAATCGGCACCCGCTTCAATTTTAAAAGGACCATCGTGCACAGTCCTTATTTTACCGCCTAGTTCCTCATTTCCTTCTATTAATATTAATCGTACGGAGAGACTCCTCGCTTTAACTGTCTTTTGTAAATAATACATGGTTGATAAACCGGTAATGCCTCCACCTACGACTACGACTGTTTTCATTAGGACTACACCTCGATTAAGATTTTACAATAAGTAAAGTGTACCATAAGGCAGCGGCATTATTAAAAGCAGCCCTTCTAAAATCTTCGGTTACATAACGAAACCTGTAACAAATTGGACAAAAAGGACTTCCCCTTTTGGAAAAGTCCAATAGCCAATATCATTTGTTATTCCTCCCTTATTCGATATCCTTGTTCCCCATATCCAATCTATATTCCATTATCTCCATCAACCCGCTTCTGCCTTCCTTCTGAATGCCTGTATCCTGAAACCCCGATTTCGCATAAAGCGTTTTTGCGTTCACGTTCATGAAGTCCACTGCCAGAATGATCGAATCCTTGTTTGGAAAAATCCCTTTTGCGAATTCCGGAAGGATTTGCAAGGCTTTCTTTCCAATCCCTTTTCCCTGATGTTTTTGATCAACAAGGAATCCCCGGAGTAAAATCGCTTTTTTATCGCTGGTGAAAGGGTCGGTGTTTTCGCCAATGTGTAAAACGAAAAAGCCAACTGGGATACCATCGGCCAATATTACGAAAGGGTGCCTGTCGCAATCTTCCCGGCAATATTTCAGTGACTCTTCCGGCAGAGCTGAAAAAGGAGTTTGTGTATTCGGTAAGCAAAACTGGGAAAGCTGGTGAAGGTGTTCCGGTATATAAGCCATTAAAGTTATGGTCTCGATTTCCTTTTCCAATAAGCACACTCTCTTTCATCAATTATTGAATACAATAATGATTCGATGCCCTGTCCGATATTCCCTTCACAAACCGGAAGGAGCACTGTCGATATATTCGACAGTGCTCCTTCTGTATAATCAATGTGTATTTTCATTGATAGTGAGTGCTTCCCGTAAATTGATTTGCTGGCGGAGTATGTTGGCAACATCACGGGAGATTTGTCGTTTTTCAAACATATCCTGCACTTCGTCCCGTTCTGCCTGGATCGCTTTATAGAACAGCTCCCTTTCATACTCAACCATTTTACTCGGGGTACTGCCTCTGTTCTCACGTTTGCATTTTAAAATCAACACTTTATACTCGTCTATGATCATCGAGGATGTCTTATGATTATCGGCTGTAATTCCGGCCTGTATCTCTTGGATGGCGGCTTTATACATCCTGATTTTAAGATCCCTGACCTTTTCCAACCTCTTAAGATTGATTTTTCTTATTTCACTTTTATTAGGGAAAAATAATTTTAAAACCCTCAGCATACTTCTCCTGAACAGCGTTACTGACCTAAAAAAACGGAACTTCAGTCGATTTGTTACGGCACCTTCCATACGCTGGATATATTCCTTGCATATATACGCCGTCTCCCGGTCCACCTTTTCATCCTTAATGAGTTTATCAAGGAATCTTTGCTCTGCTTCAAGGGCTTTGAAGCGAAGATCCTTCTCTTCTTCCCTTAATGCGGCCGGTTCTTTCTCCTGTTCTACATAGGACAGTTCATTGATCTTGGTACAATACCTGGAAATGATCGACAAAGCCGCTTCCCGGTTTTCATCTGTCATTTGGGACTCAATCACCCGTATAGCGGCTTGATGTGAGTGGATGGCAGCAGCTTTCGTTTTGTCAGCCTGCTTATCCACCACTTCCTCTTCTTCCGACCGTGCCACGATTGGCAGAAATACACTCGCAACAATCAGTGTCAGCAATATGACACCTGCTGCAATGAAAATGATTAATGAACGCTCAGGAAAAGGACTTCCATCTGCCAACACATATGGAATCGAGAACGAACCCGCTAACGTTACAGCTCCGCGAACTCCGGAAATGGTAATGATCCCGGCCGCTTTGAAGTCCGGTTTTTGGGCTCCCGCTTTTTTCGTCATCCAGCCAATCGACCAGGCAGCCGTTAGCCAAATGAATCGTAAAGCGAAAAGGAAAAGTGTAATGATCACGATATAAAGGATCACTTGTCCATTATTGAAGGCTGGATCTTGAAAGATCGTTTTCGCAACGCTTGGGATTTGCAAGCCAAGCAAAACGAATACAAGACCATTCAATACATATAAAATGACGGACCATGTACTCTTTGAAACGACTTGAAGTTCCACTGTTGGTGAAATTTCCCGATCTCGTTCAATGGCATGGACAATTCCCCCAGCCACGACTGCCAAAATCCCAGAAAGGTGGAAATGTTCCACAGCGAGGAAAATAATAAAAGGAGTCAGGATTTGGATAAGCATATGCATCGTGACATCTTCCATCCCTAAACGGCGAAGAAATACACGAAGCCTGATAATGATGAAAGCTAGTATCGCTCCACCTACAAACCCACCAATTGCAATCCATATGAAACTGAAGGTTGCGTCGACTAAGGAGAAAACACCAGTGACCGTAGCTGCAACGGCAAACTTAAAGGCAACTAAACCTGAGGCATCATTCATCAGCCCTTCGCCTTCGAGAAGGTGCATGATGCTCTTCGGCAATTTGACACGACTCGCCAAAGCGCTTACTGCCACTACATCCGTAGGTGACAGAATGGCCGCCAAAGCGAATGCTGCAGGCAATGGTATCGAAGGGATCATCCAATTAATTAAATACCCGCCTGCCCAAACCGTTATGAATACGAGGCCCAGTGCAAGCATCAGAATGGGTGCTCTCAACTTCCATAGTGCTGTTCGGGGTACATTTTTGCCATCATTGAACAATAGGGGTGCGATGAATAATAGCAAAAATAATTCCGTCTCCATCTCAACATGCATGCCCAGGGGTAAAAGTGCCAATATGACACCGAGTGCTATTTGTATTAATGGTACAGGTATAAAGGGTATAAAATGGTTAATTACATTAGACACTCCTATCAATATAAGAAGGGCTAATATAACAAGAAAAAACTCCATACGAACATCAAACTTCCTCTCTCATCTATAATCATAAATATAAGCGTAACATATTTATACCCAGTCAATCATGCATTAACTATTCTAACCTGGAATCCTTCTGAATAATGATACCTTTTATAAAATGCGAAGGAGCTTACGTTGTGTACGATGAACACCCGCAAAGAAAAAAGCTGATTGGCTAAACCATGATCAGCTTTCCCCACATGTTGAAAGAAGTGGGAACTAAACGACTCATTTAGTTCCCGGGACGAATAGACGAAGATGTTTATGCAGTACATTTGCCTGGAAAGGAAGAAGAATGCCTTCATCGCCATCGATATTGACTGCAAGTTCCTCTGACGTGGTTAAATGGAGCTTGGATGTTTTAATATATTCGACTTCGTCATTCCCCATGATCTCCCCCCTGATCAAACTGGGAATGATCTTGACGATGAGAGGAAGAGATAAATCCTTAATGATGAATGTGTGCAGCTTTCCATCATTCACTTCCGCCTCTGGTGCAAGTTGTTCAAAACCGCCGACAGAGTTAGTCATGGTTGCAATTAGTAAATGAGCCTCCCCCATCCACTTCCCGTGATCATGTTCAACCGTTAAAGGAAACGGAGTCTTTTTAATGATCGCTTTTGCTCCTTCAATGAAATAGGCAAAAGACCCAAGACGGGTTTTTTGTTCAACGGAAACATTATAGGTGGCCTCCGCGATTGCCCCTACCGCCAACACATTCATGAAGTAACGGTCATTGATCTTCCCTATGTCCGATTCCTTAATATGCATATCCTTCAATATCTCGATGGCTGCATTGGGATTCAGTGGTATTCCCAAAGACCTGGCGAAATCATTGATGGTTCCTAGTGGAATGATCCCGAAGATAGGCCGATGCTGCTGCTCGCCCAAGCCATTCACTATCTCGTTCACCGTTCCATCACCACCCATGGAAATGACAGCATCGAATCTTTCTGCACAGGCCTCCTTTGCAAAACCCGTCGCATCCCCCTCTCCTTCCGTTTTACGAACGCATACCTCATCAAAAAGTTCCCCTAGTGCCTTTTCCGCTTTCGGCAAAGTCTTCCCTGCCTTTTCCTTGCCTGAAGATGGATTGACGATAATCATCGCTTTCGACATATGCTACCTCCCATTATTGTACTTCTACTAGCAAGTTACCTCTTTACTGAAGTATTAAAACCATCCAGACAGGAACTTACATATAAATCGCTGCCGTTTGGATATTGCTGACATTTTGGAACAAGTTCTTTTATGTTACATCGACTGTGAAATAGGCATTCAATGATCACCCAACCTCCTGTTTCCCATCTGTTATATTAATGCCCCACTCAACACATTGAAAATTGTTTGTCCGTTTCACTCCCTGATTGTTTTTTCGTTTTATAAAAAGCATTATTTCTTTCATTTCCTACTTGACGTGGAGAAAAATAAAAAAATATACAGATGATAAATCCCTTTCCAATAGGGTTTTCACACTATGGGTGAAAAAAATTTCAAATTTTCTGTAAAATACCTATACATTTTCCAAATTCGGGTATATACTGTATTATAACAACAAGCAAACAACAAAAACTGTACTATAAAGAGGGGGAGCGAGACATGCAAGCAAATCAATCAGATTTAGTCATAATCGATTCATTTAAACATTGCCCGGAATGTGGTGAAACACATGTGGACCATTCAAATTCCTATCTGATGGAATGCGATCGCTGCCTTTCCAAACGTGAAGAATAAAGCGACCGGAAAATATATCTAACATTAAAAGGAGGAAATCATCATGCAAATGAAAAAATCCATTGAGTTTTTTAACAATATCCCTGCTAAACATTGCCCTGAGTGCGGTGACCATATTATCGAGCATGCTGAATCCTACTTAATGGAATGTGACCGCTGCCTTTCCAGACGCGAAGACTGATTAAACCAAAATCAAAAAGGAGGAATCAACATGCAAACTATAAATCCACTGGAATTCTTCAGGACACTGCCGCCTAAACAATGTACGGAGTGCGGAACTCATATCACTGAACAGGCTGAATCTTACTTGATGGAATGTGACCACTGCCTTTCCAAACGCGAAGACTGATTAAACCGAATCATAAGGAGGAATCATCATGCAAACCAAAAATCCATTGGAATTCTTCAGGACACTGCCGCCTAAACAATGTACGGAATGCGGGAGCCATATCATTGAACAAGCTGAATCTTACTTGATGGAATGTGACCGCTGCCTTTCCAAACGCGAAGACTGATTAAACCGAATCATAAGGAGGAATCATCATGCAAACCAAAAATCCATTGGAAT
>NZ_JBYSYV010000027.1:46186-78742 GCF_058783805.1 Peribacillus sp. FW305-BF15
ATTCTTCAGGACACTGCCGCCTAAACAATGTACGGAATGCGGGAGCCATATCATTGAACAAGCTGAATCCTACCTCTTGGAATGTGACCGCTGCCTTTCCAAAAAAGATGAATATTAATAAAAGATGCTGACATCAAGGACCTATATAGGCCATGTTGATGTCAGCATTAACCTTGTTATCTGCCTCCCTTCCTTGAATTCAAAAAAGGATGTCTCCTGGACACCCTTCAGTCTTACTATCTTTTCATCTCCCAATATATTTATCTACATACTTCCCGCTGATCTTCCTGCTGCTGTATTGTAAGAAGTCCAATGCAAAAATCATGAATTCAAGGCCCAGACGCTTATCGGAGCGCATAAAATCAGAACCTAGCAGTTTCTCCAATTTTTCAAGCCTATGATATAACGTTTGCCGGACAATGAATAATTGTTTTGATGTTTCCTGTTTGGAACCGTTACAGGCAAGGTATGTCTTCAGGGTAGGCATTAGCTCTCCATTGTTTTGCTTGTCGTATTCAATGACAGGACCTAAATATTCATATACCGTTTCCTCCAGATTGCCATGTTTATTTATGAGTGAAATCATGCGATGCATATGTAAGTCCTGATAAAAGAAGCTCCTGTCATCCTCTGGCAATGTATCCTGAAGCAGCAACGTTTCTCGGGCCGTTTCATAACTCTTATAAATCTCACTTAACCTTTGAACATGCTTACCAAAACCAATGGAAAGCAGCCCCATACGATTACGCCCGCTTACATCCATTTTCATGATTCGATCCAGCGCGCTTGTAACCCTTGATTTCCAATCTTCGGATGAACGATTATCACCTAAAATAAAAACAAGATGCTGTTGTATTTCCATGGAAAATATCTGAAAGCCGTACTGTTCAAAAACAGTTCTAAACATTATCTTAAAATAGGTTCCATCTAATTTTGCGGAATTTTTATTATACTTTGGGTGTTGTTTGCAAATGCAAACAATTCCGCCATCCAACTGCATTTTTGGATCAATATAGGAAAGCCTTTCCCGGATCGCTTCGTCACTATATTCACCTTCAATCCAATTTGTAAGCCATATACTTTCTTCCGACATTTTCTTTTCTTCTATATACAACTCCCTTAATAGATGCTGTGCCAATGCGGTAGCCGTTCGATCCAAGATCAATGAATCAAAATCAGTCAACTCCCTGCCGTTGCTGCAAATGAGCAGTTCAGCATAATTTTCGCCAAGCACTTGAATCGGCTGTCCAAGAACGGTTTTATCCAACTTCCGCTTCTCTTCATATATGTCCGCTACCATTTGATAGGTTGATTTTTTCTTTATTTTTGGAATACTGGCTATTTCATTTTCATTAAAGATAAGAATAACCTGTACATGTAAATAGCTGTGGAGAAATTTTAGAATTGGTTCATAATGGTCAATTTCGAGGAGATTTTTATTTAACTGCTGTGAGTAGTTTTCTAAGTTGGAGATCATCTGATATTGTTTATTGATGATAAGGGAATGTATATCCTGCGTGATTTCCACGAAAGGGACTTCTTCATGAAATAGGATGATAGGGAATTGCCGTTCATTTGCGAGATCGATGGCACATTGCGGCACTGCCATGGTGTTGGCGCCCATCTCTATACAGAGTCCAGCTGCATCGCATTCTATTAACTGTCTTAAGTAGGATAGAAATGTGTCATCGCAGTCTTTCCACCCTAAACCGGTAGTCAGTATCAGTTCGTTTCCATTTAACAAATGGCTGATTTGGGTGACTTCCATGCAGTGGACCCACTTCACTTGACGCTTTATCCCACTGCTTCCTGCAATTATATCCGTCAGATTAAAATGCTTGCGTGTTAGAATTTCCTCGATTGTAATCGATGTATTCATCCAGCCACATCCTTTTATAAAACCGCTTTAAAATCTATTATAAACGGACAACCCTTAAATCTCCAGACACTTGTCAGAAAATCTAACGTCAAAATTCTACAAAAAACTCGAACAAAAAGGACCCATTCGTGAGGAATAGGCCCGGTCCATGACTATTTCAATTCAATTTTTTTTTGAAAAGCAATGTAGAGAAGTACTTCCTTCCTTCCGGGGTTTTGATGTTCAATTGCTTCCATTCCTGCTTCGTTCCTTCAATCAGTTCAAAATCGAGAAAGGCTCCACTTAAACTTTCGGAAACCCGGGTGATTCGATATCCTCTTTCAAGCAAAAAATCGATTTGTTCCCTTTCTAAGCGATACTCTTGATATTCGGACATTTACATTCCCCCTTTTTCAAACGTTCTCCTTGCCGGTCGAAGCCGTAAAAACCATCTCTTCCTCAAGTTCTGGACCTTCCCTAATTATCCAATCCCTTCCAACTGAAATACCTAAATATTTCTCATCGCTCGGATCGATGATTTCAGCTTGTTCATATCGCTTGAACCACCAATACTTAGCTAATATAAAATAACTAGCACCGCCGAGAAGGAAACCGATAATAAACGAATAATTTGAAAAAATCGTGGCACCGATTCCTCCAATCACCCAAGAAATGATTCCTGCCCAATTCACTCCATTCAAGTACTTATACTGGCCTTCACTTTCATAGAGTTCTTGTACATTCACTCTCCGTTTACGAAGGAAATAGTAATCCGCTACCAGGATGCCGACAATGGACGCCAGGATTCCACCTATTATTAATAAAACTTCTATGATGATGCCGAACAGGCTCCATGGCTGAACTACTATCCCAATAACCCCCGCTACAACGACTCCCGCCCAAAATGGCATTTTAGGACCCATGACATTGGAGAAAATGGTAGCTGCGGGAATGACATTGGCCGTAGTATTCGTCGACCATTGAGCAAATACGATCATGATCAAAAGGACGCCGAGGGCAATTCCACTTGCTGATCCCTGTATGGCAACTACAGGGTCATAATTGGAAACAGCCATATAAGAAACCGCTCCGATAATCACCATGAACGTCTGGGTGATGGGATAGGTGATAATATTCCCAATTATTTGCCCCTTATTGCGTTTGAACCAATTTTTTTCATTTTTTGGTGCCTTTATATAGCGGGAAAGCGTCGGCATATCTGCAGTCAATGTGCCCCAAAATCCCATATTTGCCATAATGACGACCATGAAAGCCGTTGCGGCGGCCCCGCCAGTGACCGGACTTTCAATCCAGGACCATACCTCCCTTCCTTGGGCCACAGCCTGATCGGATAGGGTGAAATACATCCATCCAGAAATTAGAATGATGACGGGCGCCGCCAAGTCGGCGAATCGTTCAATCGACTTTATTCCCATTGCCGTGTTGACTAATTGTAAAACGGCAAAAATGAGGAAGCAGATAAACCAATTATCAAAGTCAAAAAGAGTTGTAAAGATAGCGTTCATTGCAGTGGCTCCAAAGTAAGTATTGAGGCCGAACCAGCATGACGCTACAAAACCGCGCACAACCGAAGGGATGTGGGTGCCAATCGTACCGAACGGCGCCCTCATATAGACTGGAAATGATATTCCATGTTCAACACCGATATCCCCTGTCATTGTCATCAAAAAGCCGAGAACCACACAGGCAATGACCGTTGCGAGAACGACCCAGCCTAAGGATAAACTTTGAACACCGTTCCCACCGATCGCGAAGGCAGCCAATACTACAGCCATGCCCACCCAAATGAAACCAAATCCGGCTGCACTTATGTTTTTCTCACTATGAGGTATAGGCAGCAAATCGGGAGACTTTAAATAATCTTTCTTCTCACTCATAAAAATCCCCCTAATTTAATTTGCAAGATTCCTTACCGAAGTCAGACTGTAAGCTTTTTCCCGGTATCCGGCTTCAACGCCGAATTATATTTTGCCCGTTTCAAGAATTGTCCTTTTCCAGCTTCGCCCACAAATTGTTTGTCTTTAATGACGAATTGACCTCTCGATAAAACGGAAACCGGCTCACCAGTAATTTCCATACCCTCAAACGCATTATAATCCACCGCCATGTGATGAGTATCTGCAGAAATGGCCCTTTCAACCTTCGGATCAAAAATGACAATATCAGCATCCGAGCCTACGGCAATCGTCCCTTTCTTAGGGAATAATCCAAATAGTTTGGCAGCACGTGTAGAGGTCATGTCGACGAATTGATTCAAGGTAATGCGCTCTTTCATGACCCCTTCAGAAAAGAGGATACTCATGCGGTCCTCTATCGTTGGGCCGCCGTTCGGTATTTTCGTGAAATCTTCACGTCCAAGTTCCTTCTGTCCCTTAAAGTCAAAAGAGCATTGATCGGAGCCGATCGTTTGCAGCTGCCCCGTTTTCAAAGCATTCCATAGCACTTCCTGGTTTTTCTTCTCCCTTAACGGCGGGGACCATACATACTTAGATCCTTCAAAATGGGGCTTTTCAAGATAAGACTGGTCAAGAACCAAATATTGCGGACAAGTCTCACCCCAAATATCCACCCCTTTATTCCTTGCCTCAGTAATCTTTTCAACCGCATCTTCACAGGTGACATGAACGACATAGAGCTGGCCATTTGCCATTTCCGTCAGTTTAGCTGCACGTCCAGTTGCTTCCCCTTCAAGCTCCGGAGGTCTTGTTAATGCATGGTAAATTGGATCGGTGTTCCCTTCGGCAAGGGCCTGCTTTGTAAGATAATCGATGACATCACCATTTTCAGCATGAACCATGACAAGTGCGCCAAGTTCCTTTGCTTGCAACAAAGTGCGGTATAGCGTGGCATCATCAGCTTGAAAAACATTCTTGTAAGCCATGAATACTTTAAAGGACGAAATCCCTTCATTATCGATGATACTTGGCAACTCAGCCAATACTTCATCATTAATCTCACTGATCATTAAATGAAAACCATAATCTATGGCCGCCTTTTCATTGGCCTTTTCATGCCATGTTTCAATTGCTTTCTTTAAAGGCACCCCTTTTTCGGTCAGGCAAAAATCGATGATCGTTGTCGTGCCTCCATATGCAGCAGCGATTGTACCTGTTTCATAATCATCCTTTGTCGTTGTCCCGCCAAACGGCATATCGAGATGGGTATGCGGATCTATGCCCCCCGGAAAAATATATGCGCCTTTTGCATCAATGATTTCAGCCCCCTCAGCCGACAGGTCCTTGCCAATCATTGCAATCTTCTCATTTTCAATCAATATATCCGCTTGATACGTATCTGCAGCCGTTGCAATCGTTCCATTTTTAATGATTTTCTTCATATTCGACCCCTCCATCATTTTACGAAATCAACACTTTCACTGCTTATGCCCCCAAGGAACGATTGGCGTTCATTCCACGTCATTGGCGGCAATTCATTTGTCAATTCGATCATATCGATCGCCCCATCGGCCGGACAGACGATCGAGCAAAGATTACAGCCTACGCAATCCTCTTCGCGCACTCTCAAGAATGAGCTGCCTGACGTGTCCTTTAACATATCTATACATTGATGCGATGTATCTTCACACGCAATATGGCATTTATTGCAGTTAATGCACACATCATTATTAATGCGCGCAACGACCTTATAATTAAGATCTAAGTTCCCCCAGTCGGAATAGCGCGGTACGGACTTACCGACAATATCCATCACGGAGGATATCCCTTTTTCATCAAGATAATTGGACAGTCCATCGATCAAGTCTTCAACTATTCTAAAACCGTGATGCATGGCAGCTGTGCAAATTTGCACTCCAGTCGAACCCATCAGCAAAAATTCCACCGTATCCTGCCAATTTGAAATGCCGCCAATTCCCGAAATGGGAACATTGATCATTTTATTCCTTGCACACTCTGCCACCATATTCAAAGCAATCGGCTTCACAGCTGGACCGCAATACCCTCCGTGAGCACCCTTGCCGCCTACATGGGGAATCGTATTCCATGAATGGATATCCACTCCTGCCAAGCTGTTGATCGTATTGATCATGCTTATTGCATCCGCACCGCCGCGCACCGCCGCTTCAGCCGTAACCGTAATGTCGGTTATATTGGGTGTAAGCTTGACGATGACGGGCTTGGATGCAGCTTCCTTCGCCCAGTATGTTTGCTTTTCAACCAGTTCTGGAACCTGTCCCGAAGCAGCTCCCATCCCACGCTCAGCCATACCGTGCGGACAGCCAAAGTTCAACTCGTAACCATCGACCCCTACATCTTCTATGCGCTTGATGATCTCATGCCACTTTTCCTGTTGTGGCTCCACCATCACCGATGCAATGATTGCATGATCAGGGAACCTCTTCTTCGTTTCATATATTTCCTTCAGATTCACTTCCAGCGGACGGTCCGTTATCAATTCTATATTGTTGAACCCGGCAACTCTTTGTCCATTAAAACTGACCGCTGCAAAACGTGATGAGACATTCAGGATGGGGTCGCCCAATGTCTTCCAAACAGCTCCTCCCCAGCCAGCTTCAAATGCACGCTGAACTTGATAACCCGAATTAGTAGGTGGTGCTGAAGCAAGCCAAAAAGGATTGGGAGATTTAATACCTGCAAGATCAATTGATAAATCAGCCATGATAAGCCTCCTATTTTTCATAGTTATTTAAGCAATATCCACCGCTCCGCCCATCAAAATCGAATCAATTTCATAAGCTGTCTTTTTCCCTTGCTGGGCAGCTGAAACAACCATTGCCTCACCTTGGCCTTTTCCGAAGATCACGTCACCGCACGCAAAGATCTTTTCATTCGATGTCCTGTAGGAATCACCCTCCAATGTCACGACGCCATCATCATGTTGAATGCCGAACTGTTCAATCAATCCTACATACCTTGATTGGCCTATGGCACGAATAACGCCATCGACCGGAATGACGAACTCTGATCCGGAAATTTGGACTGGACGGCGCCGGCCATCTTCACCTGCCTCGCTAAGCACCATTTTTACGCACTCGATACCCGTTACCTGACCGCTTTCATCCGATAGGATCCTGGAGGGGGCAGTCAGCCAGTGAAAACCGACACCTTCTTGTTTGGCAAACTCATACTCAAAATCATAGGCAGTCATTTCCTTTTGGGTACGACGATAAATAATGCTCACCTGTTCGGCGCCCAGGCGAATAGAACAGGTCGCGGCATCGATCGCCGTGTTTCCGGCCCCAATCACCGCCATCTTCTTCCCAATGAATTTATCAGTGATTGTCCCTGTTTTCGTTGCCTTTACGAAATCGATTGCATCATAAACTTCAGCTAAATCCTCCCCTTCAATCCCAAGCTTAGGAACATCGGACATGCCTATCGCTAAAATGACCGCATCATGGTCGGCAGTCAGCTGATTTGCGGAAACATCCACCCCGACCCGTGTATTCGTTTTAATATCAACATCCAAACTCTTTACTTGTTCGACTTCCCAATAAGAAATGCTCTGAGGTAAACGGAACGATACAATTCCGTAAGTATTTAATCCGCCTGGATTCTTTTCAGCTTCGAAAATGGTTACACTGTAGCCAAGCAAGGCTAACTCCCTTGCTGCAGACAAACCCGCCGGACCGCTTCCTACAATGGCAACTTTTTTGCCATTCTTCTTCCCGGCCTTGAATAGGGCTTGTTTATTTTGGATGGCCCAATCTGTGGAATAACGCTGGAGATTGCCGATCATGATCGGCTTTGTAGAATGGTTCAGGACACATGCCCCCTCACATAACTCTTCAGTCGGACATACCCGCGCACAGCTGGCACCGACAGGATTGGCCGTCATGATTGTCTTGGCCGACCCTTTAAAATTACCTGATGCTATCTTCTTGATAAAACCGGGAATATCTATTCCGGTCGGACAGGCTTGGATACATGGGGCATCATAGCAGTATAAACATCGATTCGATTCTTCCAAAGCTTCCCTTGGGGATAATCCCCTCTCCGCTTCCTGAAAGTTAATCTCTAGACCACCTTTTAACGGGCTCGTCATACTCATCCACTATTTCTCCTTCCAAACATTTATTTTTGAAAAATAAAACGGGAGGAATTGCGTGCATTCTCTACTGTCCTCATATTTAAACGATTGAAAGCATTGCCAACATGGTTTCCATCCATTTAATCACCTAACAAGTCATGGCGATTTCCCAGCCAAGAATCTCTCATTTTGTTTATTATTTTCTCTCTCATTCTCTCACTGGCCACGCCCCGGTCCCTGTTTCCTTTAAAAAGCCCCCCCTACTAATCTTAAAAACTCAAATCCTGATGATAAATCAGAGAATTGAGTATTCTTTATTCTATAATGTTGAAAAGCAAGTTACATTATACAAAGTGTAAAGTATTCCCAGTCTCTAAATTTGCAATATGTAATATTCATGTTATATTTCCTAACAATAAGTGATAAGCCTCGTCATTTTTCTACATCCAAACTTACTTTTCATCATACTTACTGATATTTTTGGCTGATTTGGTCCGATTACCTGCTTATCAACACTTTGTCCACATAAAAAAAAGCCCAGAAACAAAAATCTTGGTTTCCTGGGTCTTTTCACTTTTATCCACAACTTATTCACATATTATATGGCGTTATTCTCTTTGTTTTTGCGGAACAGAGGCTTTCCACCAAAGGTTATCCACATTAATGAATCGACTTTTCCACTTATCAACAAGCCATTAACAATTTATCAACAAGCAGGTTCATTCCGGACGTATAACGTATCGTTTATATTTCTCATAATCCGTTTTCTTGCACTCAAGCTTTATTCGGTATCCGATTGCCTCATATTCCGTTTCCGTTATGTGACCATTTTCATTGAAATAAGAAACCAGCTGCCCTTGATCAAATGGAATCAGCATTTCACAGTGGGTATAGTCGACAAAAATATGCTTGCGAATTTGATCTATCAATTCCTCGATGCCAACTTTGTTTTTTGCTGACATATATACAGAGCCACGATTCACCTGAGGGATATCCAAATCGGTAAGGTCCGCTTTATTATACGCAAAGATTGTCGGAATCCCTTTAATGCCTATATCGTTTAAAGTCTTTTCCGTTATCTCTATTTGCTGCTCATGATTAGGATTGGAAAAATCGACAACATGGATCAACAGATCCGCTTCTACCACTTCTTCCAATGTGGATCGGAATGCCTTCACTAGATGATGCGGCAATTTAGACACAAATCCCACCGTATCCGTCAATAAGAACTCCTTTTTATCCGGCAGCGGAATGTTTCGGACGGACGTCTCAAGCGTAGCGAACAGCATATCCTTCTCCAACACCTGCTTTTCAGCAGTTGGATGGAACATCTCAATCAGTGCATTCATGATCGAAGATTTACCTGCATTGGTATAACCGACTAAGGATACGACAGGGATGGCATTCTTTTTCCGCTGTTTCCTCTGCGTTTGCCTGTGTGCAACAAGGTCTTCCAGTTCTTTATTCAAAACACTTATATTTTCCTCGATCCTCCTGCGGTCAAGCTCTAACTGCTTTTCACCTGCTCCTTTGTTTGTACCGACCCCGCCGCTCTGACGCCCTAGTGACTCCCTTAAACCAACGAGACGCGGGAGCATATACTGCAGCTTTGCCACTTCTACCTGAAGCTGTGCTTCCTTCGTTTTCGCCCGATGCGCAAAAATATCCAGAATCAAGATTGTCCGGTCAATCACCTTGCAATCCATGTCTCTCTCCAGATTACGAAGTTGCGAAGGGGAGAGCTGGTCATTAAAAATGACGACATTAGCTTCTTTATGCTCAACGAGATTTTTCACTTCCTCGATCTTCCCGGTACCGATAAAATGTGATGAGTTCACCCGATGCAAATTTTGTGTGATGGTCCCTGCAACCTCTACCTCACATGCTTCCGTTAAATTGGCCAATTCCTCCATCGAATACTCAAAATCCTTTGAACCGTTGAGATTGACTCCAACCAAAATTGCCCTCTGCTTTAATTCCATCATTTCAAATCCCTTCCGTACATACCTTACTCCCTATATTATACTTAAACAAACTGTCATGCCGCCTAAAAGCGAGCCACATTGTAGCATACCAGGATACCAGGCATCGCTTGCATAAAGGTTGCTGCCCTTAGCAAAGTGTTTTTATTGGACTTCCTTTTACTTTCAACAAAAAATATGACGACCGACTATTTTTTCAAAGTTTCACATGAAACAATTGGAAAGCTCAAAATAAAAGCTCCCTGGTGCACCTTAAGATGCACCAGGGAGCCCATATTATTCTATTCTTTTATTCTCAATAACCTAAGACTGTTCAATGTAACTAATAGCGTCGCACCCATGTCGGCAAAAATCGCCATCCAAAGTGTTAACCAGCCCGGCGCTATCAATAATAAGGCCAGGACTTTAATCACCAATGAAAACGTGATGTTCTGCTTAATGATTTTTAATGTTTTGCGGCTTAAGCGGATTGTATAAGGCAGCTTCGATAAGTCATCACCCATCAAGGCAATATCGGCTGTTTCAAGGGCTGTATCCGTGCCCGCCCCTCCCATTGCGATTCCTACCGTGGAAGCTGCCAAGGCCGGAGCATCATTGACACCATCGCCTACCATGGCCACTCGATCGTATTTTTGTTTCCATCGCTTGATGATGGTCAATTTATCCTGCGGCAATAGCTCCGCCTCAATCTCATGAACGCCAGCTGCCGCTCCAATCGCTTTTGCCGTTCCGATATTATCGCCAGTCAGCATGATCGTTTTTTCAATGCCCAAAGCATGCAGTTTCCGAATGGCTTCCTTACTGCTTTCCCTTATTTCATCAGACACCGCGATGAGTGCATGGAGCTTCACTTGATCGCCAAGCACCATCACCGTTTTCCCTGTATTTTGATAGCCGCTGATTAATTTAAGCACATCATCAGAGAAAACGAAACCTGCCTCTTCCACAAAAAGGTGGGGTTTACCAATGTAATAGATTTCTTGATTGATTTTCCCTTTTATCCCTTTACCGGTGATTGCAGTAAAATCCTCTACCAATAAAGAATGATAGTCCACATCGTAGGTTTCCGCCTTTTGAAGAATGGCCGTGGCAAGGGGATGCTGTGATCTGCTTTCTAAAGCAGCGGCGATGGCCAGCACGTCCTGTTCATTCAACACATCAGATAACATTTTGAAATCGGTCACCTCAGGTACGCCCTTTGTTAAAGTACCCGTTTTATCAAACGCGATTGCCTTTAAGGCTCCCGCTTCCTCCAAATGGACCCCGCCTTTAATCAGCACACCATGTTTCGCAGCATTTCCGATTGCTGTCACGATGGCGATGGGCGTAGAAATGACCAAAGCACAAGGACAGCCGACAACCAGTACAGCCAATCCCCGATAAATCCATTCACTCCAATCCCCGTTCATCACGATCGGGGGTAATACTGCAATGCCCAGGGCAATGAGCATGATGGCCGGCGTATAAAATTTTGCGAATTTATCCACGAAGGCTTGGGAAGGAGCCTTTTCGGCCTGTGCTTCTTCAACAAGGTGGATGATTTTTGCAATCGTCGTATCCTCGACCCGCTTCGTGACCTCCACTTCGAGCAACCCTTCACCATTTAGGGTTCCGGCAAATACTTCACCCTCAACCGTTTTAAAAACCGGCTCGGATTCACCAGTAATGGCTGCTTGATTAAGTGTCGAGGCGCCCTTCATGATCCGGCCATCCATTGCAAGCTTTTGACCAGGTTTAACGATCATGATGTCGCCCGCTTCAACCTCATCAACAGCAACCATCATTTCATGATGCCCTCTAAGGATCAAAGCTTCTTTAGGTGCGATGTTCATTAATGATTCGATGGAATTACGCGCCTTATCCATCGAATATTTTTCCAATGCTTCACTTATCGCAAATAGAATGACGACGGTCGCGCCCTCGCCCCATTCACCAAGCACGGCCGCCCCGATGATGGCAACCGTCATAAGGGTGTGCATATCAAAGCGAAGCCTTACAAGGTTTTTCAAACCATTGACAAATAATGAATATCCTCCAACTATGATTGCAGCCGCATAACCGATTACCGGCATGATGCTTCCATCAGCATATCGCTTATCAAATATCCAGCTGACCAGCAATAAGATAACCGAAAACACCACTTTAATATTTTCTTTTTGCTTCCAAAATGGTTCCTTTTGAGTTGCCTGTTCCTGTTCACCGCGGATCTTCAGGTTATCGAAAGCTCCCGCCTTTTCAATCTGTTCAATGGTCGTGCTGCCCTGTACCGATATCTTCGAGGCGCCAAAGTTGATTTTGGCATCCTTCACACCCTCTAGTTCACGGACATTGTTCTCGAATTTAGCCGCACAATTCGTGCAGGATAGACCCTGGATACGATATGTTTTCATTGGGGATTCAGCCATCGACCCTTACCTCCTGCTGATGTTCTAATGCAATGAGAATCAATTGCTTAATATGGTGATCATCCAAAGAATAAAAAGCCAACTTACCTTCTTTTCGATATTTTACGATTGCATGTTTATAAAGGGTACGAAGATGATGTGACGTCGTCGCCATCGAAGCACCAATGATATTGGCCAGATCGCACACACACAATTCCTCGTCCGTACAGAGCGCATAAGCTATCTTCGCCCTATTTTCATCGCCTATAACCTTAAACAGCTTCGACATGCTGGATATATCCACCTGGGTCATTTCCCCTTGAATGCGATTGACCTTCACTTCATCATGCAGGTGAACATCACATATATCTTTCAGTTCCGTCATCTTCTCACACCTCTCATTCAAATCTTCGTTTGATTATAATATAACACAATTCCCTGAATATTTGAATGTATAAGAATCTTTTCCCCTTCCCAAAGAAATTAATGAAAGTGCCCATATGTTTTTATATGTGGGCCATCGTTTTTTTGTTTCCCCTTTTGCTAACAAAAAGGTCATGCTGCCCTCTTCCCTGATCTTCAGGCAAAAAAAAGAAGGGACAAATTCCTTTACGCCCCTTCAATCAATGATTTCAGTAATTACCTATCGTTACCTTGATACGTATAATATATTTAATTTAGTATTTTATAGAAAAACTATGATATACTTAGTCAAACCTTTTTAAGCGTTTTACTTTACTTGTACCATTTACCCTGCTTATCGTTTAGCAGGGTTTTTTGTTATGTATTTTCACAAAACAAAAAAAGACGGACCCTTTAAAAAGGATCCGTCTTTTTTTGTTATCGAAATTATGCTTTTTGAACGTTAGAAGCTTGAGGTCCGCGTTGACCTTGTTCTACTTCAAAAGTAACTTCTTGGCCTTCGTCTAAAGATTTGAAACCTTCGCTTTGGATAGCTGAGAAATGTACGAATACGTCGTCTCCGTTTTCGCGTTCGATGAATCCAAAACCTTTTTCTGCGTTAAACCATTTTACTTTACCTTGTTCCATTGTTGTTGCCTCCTAGTGCATCTAAGCACAATGTATTACTATCCTTGCTCTAAGTCATCATCGAAAACGAAAAGTAGTACTTTTAGTATCCTTAGTACCGAACAAAAATAATTAAGACTAAGCATAACATTAAATGGTAGCGATTGCAAATAGTTTGGGGAAACTTTTTTCCAGCAATTTTTAATACTCTCTAAATTCTATAAAAAAAAGCAGTAATGAAAGTGACTCTATCTATTACACATGATCTCTTACATACATACATTCATCCAAACAAAAACCTCTCGTTTACTAATTTAAAGAGGTTTCATAGTGTAGATAAACTCGATATTTTCTACATTTTTTTGAGGGAGTGTAAAATGGAACGTTGATTTCCCCTCCGGGCGGTCCTCCCTCGGCGCGCTTTCCCGCAGGAGTCTCGAACACCCGCTCCAATCAACTATGTTTAAAAACTCAGATAGAACCCATTTTGTCTCCAAAAACCTCCCGTAAACTTAAGAAAGGTCTTTGTAGATGTTTACATCAAATATTTATTTTTCCGTAATGAACTTTTCCACCATTTCTTCTAAAATCGCCGATTCTTTTGCTAAATCTTCATTTTGTTCCTTCAATCCAGCCATTATGGTACTTTGTTGAATGGCAGCTGCCGAGATTTGCTCCGTTGTTGCGACTCCTTCTTCGGAAATCGCCGCAATTTCCTGTATGGATGCCAGGCTTTCATCCGAAGACTCATTGATTTTTTTCGAATGGGCGGCCAATTGTTCTGTGCCTTTCAGCAATTTCTCTACGGATTCGAATATCTTATTGAAAATCTCGCCATTGTTTTCCACTAAGGAAACACCATTTAGTATATCCTGAAAACTCTCATCATTATTTTGGATGACTTTGGCTGTTTGTTCATTAATCCGCATGATCGATTCTGAAATGATATCGATGGATTCATCGGTTTGCACAGCCAATTTTTGCACCTCTTGAGCGACTACGGCAAAACCTCTGCCAGCGTCACCCGCTCGTGCCGCTTCTATGGATGCATTCAGGGACAGCAGGTTCGTTTGGGAAGCAATCACCCTTATTAAGCCAATCACTTCATTTATCTTCACTACATCCTCTTCCAGGCTCACCAAATTGGCTTTATTCGCTTGGCCGTTTTCCATGATTTTATCCATCTGGCTCGTTACATCTTGCACTTGTTTACTCCCTTGTTCAGCAAGTGTATTTGCATGCATCGTAAATTCATTCATTTCATTCGTTTGCTCGTTCATTAAACGGATCGTATCCGTTAAGTCACTGATCATATTGGAAATCCGGTCAATATGATGGGCACGTTCTTCCGAAGCCTTTGCTTCTTCCGTTGTCCCCGTCACTATCTGGCCATAGGATTCCACCATCTCTTCAAAGGATTGCTGAATGGAAACTGTCGTTTGATTCATCGTTTGGGCGTGTTCACGGACATTCTGAATAATATGGGACAAACTTAATCTCATATCTTCGAATCCATTTGACAGATCGCCAATCTCATCCTCTCTGCCAACGGGAATCGATTTACTTAAGTCCCCTTTTGCCATTTCATTCGTGTAACCAACAAGTTCATTGACGGGTCCCGAGATCTTTTTCCCGATGACAACGGCGCATAGCACACCCAATATAACGGCACTTGCAAGAAATAAGATATTATAGAATATCATTGTGCTTTTCAATTCATCAATGAAGCTTGCATCCATATCGATTCCGACAATCGCGTCCGTTCCTTCGATTGGCGTAAAGTACGACTTATGTGTTCCCCACTTATCTTTATATATTTCACTCAAGACGTCTTCGCTTCCATTTATCGATTTTGCCTGTTCCGGTGTGAAGGGGGATTCCACCATATAGTCATCGCTGCCGCTCAAGGCTACAATCATGTCGGCATCATTCTCCCGCTTCAAAACATAAACATATTCAATTCCCTTTTTATCTTCAACAAAGGCATCCAGTTTCCGCTTAATCTCTTCGCCCCGTTCGGAAGCCTTGTTTATCACAGTGGGATTGAGGCTCGATGCTAAACTGTGGGCATTCTCAGAAAGGCGATCATCGAATTGCGGAAGGACATTCTCATTGATCATTTTATTAGTAATATAGGAAAAGCAAAGGCCCATGGCCCCTGCGAAAATCACGAAAGGAATAATGTAAAACAAGAATAGTTTTGCCAATAGAGATTTTTTAGGATTCAGCTTTGAAAATCTCATTTCCATGCCCCCCTTAGTTGAAAACCAGGTGTTTTATAGTCAAATATGGTATTAAATCCAAATGAAGCAATTGGAGATTTTCATTCAAATCCTCACTTCTATAAAAGATGATGGCCATGCTCCGGTCATTTTGAAAAGGAAGCTGCCTATATTCCAAAACATGTTCGAATTCATGAAGAAGTCCATCATGATCAATACGTGCAACATCTTCCGGATTTATTTCAAGCGGAACCTCTGCAAAGAAAAAGCTATATATTCGATCGTCCATCTCTTCCAATATCCGATTCCAATCGGGTTTCGTTCCTGAAAAATAATGTTCATACATATTCATTCCATAGGCATGGTAACCTAGATCCGTTGTACCCGCCCCAGCAAAACGCAGGGGATTGATTTCGATGGGTATCACCCGGCTTCCCTTTTTGCGGATTTCAAAGTGTACAGGATAATTCCTAAGCGGAAGGACCGTTTGGATATTCTTCATGAACTTCAATGCATCATGATAGATTTCATCAATGGCCAACTTCGAAGTATAATAAATTCGATCGGAAGTATCGTAATCATCCTTGAATGATCGTTTGAACACATTCAAAATGACCGGTTCACCATCTTGATTGTAATAACCATCAATGGCATACTCTTCACCCTGAATCCACTCTTCTATCAAAACGGTCTGGGATCCGACCACTTCTGAATCATATAATCCACCCGAATGAAGTAAATCGGCTTTAAGCTGGTTCACGGCTATATCCCAATCCTGTTCATTCTTGACTTTGTGCACACCTACACTGGAATAGCCAATATTGGGTTTGATAACTACCGGAAACGGTATTTGATTTATATCCAGCTCACTTATCATGGATAAATCGATATCTTGGAAATAGAAATCAGGATATAAAGATTTCGTCAAATTTCGCACCTGGCTCTTATCCTTCAATAACTTTGACCAAATGTATTCATTGCTATCCGGTTGAAAATGCCCTATTAGTGTTATGCCATTTTCAGAGTTTGTAAGAATTCTTTTGTCCTTTTCCATGGACTTGAAAAATTCTGTATCCTTTTGAATGTTTAGCTTTTCTGATGTTAATGTGTCTCCCCACTGACCTTGTTCCAATACTGGGATTTGCTGTTCCTCTAACACCTTTAGAAGAATTGGCGACACAATCGACTCATTCAAAATAATCATTTTTTCCACCTAACTTGTACTGTTTTTTGTATCTCCATATTTAATCGGTTAAAACCGGTAAGTTTTTAGCTTATATAGGTATTTATTATTTAAAATCAAGATATCACTATATCTTTTTACCTATCAGTCATAAACTTGAGATTCTTACACATATTCCTTACCGTTAACCATCGAATATTTAATTTCCTTGTATCTTCATGAAAAAAAGCAAACACTACTTTAAGTGTCTGCCATATTTTTGCAAATTTATAATTCAGAAAAGGTTCACCAAAATTTTCGTGGAATAACTAAGACTCGTTCATATTCAATTCATAACTTCTTTATATACTTCTTTGTAATGAAAATCGAGAAAGGATGTATTTACATATGTCAGAAGCAAAAAAACAAAAAGGATGGCGCCAGTTCATTCGATTGGTTCAACAAACGAAGCCTTCCAAACTAATGATAGGGATTGCATTAGCATTAAGCCTAGGCACAACGGGTGTAGCTTTATTAGTCCCATTATTCACAAAAAATCTAATCAATGATTTTTCAGTCAGTTCACTAAACGCTGAAAGAATTACACTTCTCGTTGTTGCCATCATTGTTCAAGCATTGGCCAGTGGATTTTCCATCTATTTATTAAATCGGATCGGTCAATCCGTAGTGGCAGGTATCCGCGATCAACTATGGAAAAAATTACTCGTATTACCCGTGAGTTATTTTGATGATCATCCATCGGGGGAAACAGTCAGCCGAATGACAAATGATACAACTGTAGTGAAGGGATTAATCTCTGAACATCTCTCTAATTTCGTTACAGGAATCATTTCCATCGTAGGTTCCATGATCGTGTTATTCGTACTGGATTGGAAAATGACATTATTGATGTTCACTGCAATTCCGCTCTCTGTTTTGATATTAATGCCGTTAGGGAAAAAAATGCACAAAATATCAAAAGGGATGCAGGACGAGACAGCAAGCTTCACCGCAGTCCTTCAGCAGGTTCTAACGGAAATACGTCTTGTTAAAGCATCAAATGCAGAAGCTTTGGAATATCAAAATGGCCAAAAAGGAATCCAGAAATTATTTCAATTCGGATTGAAAGAGGCAAAAATCCAAGCGTTGATTGCGCCGCTAATGAGTTTTGTCATGATGGCATTACTCGTTCTGATTTTAGGTTATGGGGGAATGCGTGTTTCTTCAGGAGCACTGACTGCTGGGGCTTTAGTTGCTTTCATCATGTATCTTTTCCAAATAATCATGCCAATGGCTCAATTGGCCAGTTTCTTTACACAATTCCAAAAAGCAACGGGTGCAACAGAGCGCATCATTTCCATTCTGGATTCTGTGGAGGAAGAAGATGCGAAGCAGCACGTTCAAAATATGAGTCAATCCATCAGCGTGGATCACCTGAACTATAGTTACAATAATGGAGAACAGGTACTTAAAGATATAAGCTTTAACGTTGAGGCCGGTAAGGTCACTGCAATAGTCGGCCCAAGCGGCAGCGGAAAAACGACCCTTTTTTCATTATTCGAGCGTTTCTACAAACCACAGGAAGGATCCATATCCATAGGCGGGACATCCATAAATGATTTCACACTGCTTTCATGGAGAAGCCAGATTGGATATGTTTCACAGGAAAGCCCGATTGTATCCGGTACAATTCGAGATAATATTTGTTATGGCATCAATCGGGATATAACAGATGATGAATTAAATCAAGTGGCTAAAATGGCGTATGCAGATCAATTCATTTCTGAGCTTCCGAACGGATATGATACAGAGGTCGGTGAAAGGGGCATGAAATTATCAGGCGGTCAAAGACAAAGAATTGCAATCGCCCGTGCATTTTTAAGAAACCCGAAAATATTAATGCTGGATGAGGCTACCTCCAGCCTGGACAGCAAATCAGAAAAAGTGGTTCAACAGGCATTAAATCACTTAATGAAAGGAAGAACAACAATAGTCATCGCCCACCGCCTATCGACCGTTATCGGTTCGGATCAAATCATCTTCCTTGAAAAAGGGAAAATAACAGGCAGCGGAACACATAAAGAGCTATATAATACGCACTCATTATATCGCGAATTTGCTGAACAGCAGTTGCACAAGCTTGAACTGGCCTAATTCGCCGAAAGGAAAGAAGATGGATGACAAAAATATTGATAGTCGATGATGATGCACATATTCGCGAACTTATAAACCTGTTGTTAAGAAAAGAAGGCTTTGATCTATATGAAGCGTCAGATGGAATGCAAGCATTGAAAGTAATGGAAAAAGTGAAAATCGATTTGGCAGTCATCGATATTATGATGCCTAACATGGATGGATGGCAATTATGCAAAGAGTTACGGGAATTTAGTGATATCCCCATTTTAATGCTGACTGCAAAAGGGGAAACAACACAAAAAGTAAAAGGATTCGGGCTTGGGGCAGATGATTATCTTGTAAAGCCATTTGAACCGATCGAATTGGTTCTTAGAATAAAGGCATTATTAAAACGGTATAAAATCACTATTTCACAAACATTAAATATCGGCGAATTAAAGATGAATCGTAACACGCATGAAATGTCATTCAAAGAACAGGAATATACGATTCCATTAAAAGAATTCGAATTGCTGTTTAAATTAGCAAGCTATCCCGGAAAAACTTTTTCCAGGGAAGATCTTATCGAAGACATTTGGGGCTATGATTATGAAGGGGATGAACGAACTGTCGATGTTCATATAAAAAGAGTGAGGGAACGGTTTCCTGAATCGGAATTCCCCTTCCGGATTAAAACGATTTGGGGATTGGGCTACCGTTTGGAGATAACGAGATGAGAGGCAATCGATTTTACAAACAAATGCTTGGCATGCTGTTTTTTGTAACGTTTATTTCAATTTCCTTTTCCGCCGGGTACTATATCATTGAGCTTTTGCCCTTAAGGTTAACCAATTATGTTCGGTATCTGGCTACAATCGTGACAAGCATCGCAATCATGATATTAATTGGTCGCCTTATCCATGCTATCCATCATAATAAACGGGTAAATATATACCTCGAAATCATAGATGCCTTAAGGAAAATAGCAAATGGCGATTATAATGTACAACTGGATTTTAATATGGACAAGAGAAACGAAATGACCGATATCATTAACCATTTCAATCACATGGCCAAACAATTGAAGCAAATGGAAGAAATGCGGCAGGAGTTCATCTCTAACGTCTCACATGAAATACAGTCGCCCCTTACCTCCATTGTAGGATTTGCCCAAGCACTTCAATTTAATAAGCTGACAATCGAAGAACGAAATCATTATCTTCATATAATAGAGACAGAGAGCAGGAGATTATCCAAATTAAGTGATAACCTTCTAAAGCTTACATCCCTTGAATCCGAGCATCATCCTTTTGAAAGGACAGATTTCCGGCTGGATCAGCAAATACGGACCATTATTTTGGCTTGTGAACCCGCTTGGTTGGAAAAAGAACTCGAATTGGACATAGCCTTGGAAAAGATTCCAATAGTGGCAGACCAGGATTTGATGAGCCAAGTATGGACAAATTTAATACACAATAGCATCAAATTCACCCGCCATCGCGGAAAGATCACGATTCGATTACAACAGATTGATAGCCTGGCATCCATAACGATATCCGACAATGGAATCGGCATTTCCGAAACCGACCAGTTCCATATATTCGAGCGATTCTATAAAGCCGACCTGGCAAGGGAACGCTCAAAAAGCGGCAGCGGTTTAGGACTATCCATCGTGAAAAAGATTATAGAGATGCATGAAGGGAACATATCCGTGAAAAGCGAACTCGAAAAGGGAACGACCTTCACCATTCTGCTTCCTATTTCGTGAGGGTTTTGTGATTGTTAAAAACCTTTTTAAATCATTCATGCTGCTGCTATTTTTAAAAACACTGCCCGTTCGTTGATGATTATATTATAATATCGACACTTCTACTAAAAGCAGGCGATTGTTTGATATTTTGCGGAAACTTCCTTAAAAGATTGAAATAGGAATTGGATAATTTTAATGATGCTAGTATTACTTATATTATAAACGTTGGGTACAAAAAATGAATTTGATACCCAACGTTTAACAAGCCGGAAAAATTGTTGGTGGCAATAAATATGGACACTCCTCATAAATGAAATCGTTATAATACCTGTATTATCTTTGATTAAACTTTATTTTATTGCTAGGAAAAGAACATACATCAAAAACAACAAAATAATATATCCATCAAAGAATATAACTTTTTCACTTTGAAATTGATTATTTTTTCTTACCTTTATAAATAAAAAAGTTAATATAGATAGAAAGAATATTAAACCTGTTATAGTAGTAATTGGCGACACCATTATCTGAAAATAAGTTTCTGTAACCTTTTCTGGGAAATGCATGATGGTCCTCATTATTTCATTCACCAAAAAGTGAAAAAAGATAGCCGGAACGATGCTCCCAGTATAGATGGTTAATAGTGCAAGAGAAATACCCATTACAAATGCAAAAATAAAATTTCCTACCGTCATATGATAAATGCTAAAAATAAAAGCACTTAAAATTATGGCCGATTTTATGTTCATTCTCTGATATTGTTTTAATAATATACCCCTAAAAAGAATTTCTTCACTAATCGCCACTGAAAAGCCAATCATCATAATACTGTAAAAACTTATGTTTTTACTACTTTCCATAAGTGTACAAACAATTTTTTCAGCAGTAAGCCATTCGCCCGTTAGTAGATAATGTTGGGTCCTACCAAAAAACACAGTCAGCATGTGAGCTATACTACCCATTAACATACCAAAAAGAATATATTTTATATGTACCTTATTAAGCCTAATGCTCGATAAGGTTATTTTTTTCTTTTTTAAGAAAAGAAAAAGAATATAGATAATAACCAGTTTACTTATAAAGAAAAATAATTGTTTGTTTATTTGCAAAAAAAGTTCTTGTAATGTAAGTTGGGCAAAAGGAAAAATAATCATAATTAGTATTGTTATATATAATATAAAGCGATGTGTTTGCTTAATATCAATATCCATTCTTACCCCTTTGCTATACAATAATTTCAAAGAAGTCATTTTTTAGAATAAGAGTTTGTATTTGCACTTTTTTCAACTTATTTTATTGCCACTTTTTTATATTTAATGTAAGTTGCATTTCTTTGCTCTGTTTTTATCAAATTACCAGTTGGACTATATGTTTTTAGAGTGCCAGTCAATTTCCATGTTTCTTTGTATTGGTTCCATTTTTTCGTTGCCGAATATACCTTTTCTCCGCCACCAGAAATAACTAATTTACCAGCTATCTCTACCTTGAAGGTAAGGTTAAGACTCCAGTTTGTAGTATCAGTCACTTTTTTGTGAAAGACACTTGATTGTCGTTTATCTGTGGCTGTTTTCCAAGTATACCGATTACAAGTAGCACAGACTGGAGATATACCAATTCTATTATTCGTGATTTCTCCTGTTTTTTCATCTACAAGTATAGGTATTTCTTGATCTAAAAGTACATCAGAGCCTGATAGAGTTGTATATTCTGTCAGAAACTCACCTGATTGGCTTTCCTCTTTTAATTCAGTTGGAGAACTTGCAAAGGTTGATATTGGACTAAATCCAAACCAAAATGCAGGAATTATTAATATAAAAAGGTATAATAACTTCTTCATTTCTTCACCCCACCTAATATTTTTTCCTTGGATACCCCTTATGAATTTTTGATTTAATATCTTAAGTAGTTTGGTTGTAATATTTGTTCTCTCGATTTTATCAAAAAACAAAAGCACAAGTAGTTCCAAATTTGGAAATCCCTGTGCTTTTTTTGAACTTAAACTATTTATGGAGTCGCAACCGTAAAGGTAAGGTCATTAAGGATGGAGAATCTGCCTTTTTGCCTATGGAGCTAGATCAGGCGGCATATCTGGAGAGCTTATATCCTCAGAACCACATCGTTTCACTTCTAATATTGAACAGAACCCCGAATAATGGACACTTTAATAGAGATTCAGCCCACCCTCCGATTTTTACTTATTTCCGCCAAAAAGTTGAACAGTCTGCTTTATCAAAAATATTATACTCAATCATTTTCTCAAGTAATGAGTAATCAACCGGACTGTCCCACTTGATACGTACCAACTGCTTGGTGTGATCATAGCCAGCCTGCACGATTTCATCAGAGAAGTGATCGATCCCTGCCTTTTCAGGAGCAACAGCCAAATGATGTTTGGCTACACTAAAGCCAATAATATATGTGTCATGATCGGTAAACATAGGCTGATTCCACGCAATCTTCGGCATTAGATTTGGAAATTTCTTAGTTACCCAAGCCAGGACTTCTTCCGTTCGTTCCCTATGTTGCGGGTTATCAATATTCGCTAAAAATTCTGCAAAGACTTCCATGCTATTCTCTCCTAAATAAAAAAAATTTTATGAAGACTTCATTTTCAACATCACCTAAATTTAATGCCAATATGGGTTTCTTTCAACAATGCATCATAGGAAGATCATTAACATTGCTCTAATGGATGCCATGACTACCTACTGATGGATTTGATAGATTATATTACACTGCACACCGATTCATATTACCTCGGTCTTCTAATCAACTTGTCAACTTGAGAGGTTCTCGTTGTTTTAAACATAAAAATACCCCTTTGGCTAATCATAGCCAAAGGGGTAAAGCTTCGCAACCTTTTATAATCTACATTGCATTCATTCCAACTTACTCAACCGTTACACTTTTCGCGAGATTACGCGGTTTATCCACGTCACATTCGCGGTGCAAGGCTGCGTAGTAGGCAATGAGCTGCAGCGGGATAACAGAGATAAGGGGTGTTAATAGTTCATTCACTTCCGGGATGACGAAACGGTCATCCTCTTCTTCCAGACCCTTCATGGAAATGATGCAAGGGTTGGCGCCACGGGCAACCACTTCCTTCACATTACCACGGATGCTTAAGTTGACGCCTGCTTGAGTAGCAAGGGCTATGACAGGTGTACCTTCTTCAATCAAGGCAATCGTTCCATGTTTAAGCTCTCCGCCAGCAAAGCCTTCCGCCTGGATGTAAGAGATCTCCTTCAGCTTAAGTGCCCCTTCAAGTACAACATAGTAGTCAAGGGAACGGCCGATGAAGAAGCAGTTTCTCGTAACGGACAAATATTCACGGGCGATGTCTTCCATCTCTTCTTTCGAATCACATAGTGCTTCCATAGCCGTCGCAACGATTCCAAGCTCTTTTACAAGGTCGAAACCGTACTCCATGTTACGGAATTGGCCAGTTACATTCGCCAAAATGGATAAGACTGCCACTTGGGCTGTGTAGGCCTTTGTAGAGGCTACGGCAATTTCAGGACCAGCATGCAGCAAGAGCGTATAATCCGCTTCACGTGACAATGTAGAGCCAGGTACGTTCGTGATGGTCAGGGCTTTATGACCAAGCGCTTTGATGGACACTAACACGGCACGGCTATCTGCAGTTTCACCACTTTGTGAAATGAAGATGAATAGCGGTTTTTTCGATAATAACGGCATATTGTAAGTGAATTCCGATGCCACATGGACCTCAACAGGAATTTCAGTCATTTTTTCGATGAATTGCTTACCAATCAACCCTGCATGATAGCTGGTTCCGCAAGCGATGATATAAATACGGTCAGCCTCACTTACGGCTTCAGTAATGTTATAGTCGATTGCAAGTTTACCTTCTTCATTTTGGTATGCTTGAATGATTTTACGTATTACGGCTGGCTGCTCGTCGACTTCCTTGAGCATATAGTGAGGATACGTACCTTTTTCAATATCACTTGCATCCAGTTCAGCCGTGTAAGGAGCACGCATGACTTCTTCGTTGGAAAGGTTCTTGATCGTTACCTTTTCATTTGTCACGATAACCATTTCCTTATCCATCAGTTCAAGGAATTGATCTGTGACTTGCAGCATCGCCATTGCATCCGAAGCGACAACGTTAAAGTCTTTTCCGACACCGATCAGCAGCGGGCTTTTATTTTTGGCGACTAAGATGGTTTCATCATTTTCAGCATCCAATAGGGCAATGGCATATGAACCCTCTAATAGAGTGAGTGTTTGACGGAACGCCTCTTCCACTTCCATACCCTCGTTCACGAACTTCTCTATGAGTTGAACGATGACTTCCGTATCCGTTTCACTTTTAAAGGCAACATCCTTCAAATATTCACGTTTTAGAATCGCATAGTTTTCAATGACACCATTATGAACTAAAGTCAATCGACCTGAATTACTTTGGTGAGGATGGGCATTTTCACGGCTTGGCACACCATGTGTAGCCCAGCGCGTATGTCCAATTCCGGTATGCGCCATAGTATTTTCATCCACGGCTGCTCGTAAGTCCGCTATTCTTCCCTTTTCCTTAAAGATTGTCACTCCTGCTTCATTTCTCACAGCAATCCCTGAAGAGTCATAACCGCGGTATTCAAGTTTTTCAAGACCTTTTAATAAAATTTCCTTTGCATCGTTAAGTCCAATATATCCAACAATTCCACACATAATTTCTGTTCCTCCAACCGATTCGAGGGAACAGGAATGCACGGGGGCATCCCTGCCCCCTCATCTCTGATATATATTTTTATAAAGGAAATGCCCTAAAGCACTTTTTCCCATTGTGCATTTCCGACCCTTTGTGCAGTAAGTTGCCCTACTGTTTTAAGATTGGAATTATTGCGGCTGTGCACTTCAGCCGGGAGGTATCCGCCGATCATTCGATAAACCTCCTCCTCGTCAACTAAGTCATTTCTCGTCCAGACTTAGTTCAGGCGCTTTTGTGAATCCATTCTCTCCTTGCCTACCCTCCTTTTTAAAACAACCATTTTTAGAAAGTGAGTTGTAAATCAGGATAATCATACCTTAAACAAGGGACATAGGTCAATTCTTAATTACCTTTACCAACAAAAAAGACTTCTTTATAAAAATATGCATAAAAGGAAATTTCGTTCCTTTTATGCATAGGATTAGTTATTCGTTCATTCCCATTTCCGCTCTTACAACTGCGACGATGCGCTCTACATAATTAGTGCATTCCTCAGCTGTCGGTGCTTCAGCCATAACACGGACTAGAGGTTCAGTACCGGATGGTCTCACCAAAATGCGGCCGTTTCCGTTCATTTCCCCTTCGACTGCCTTGATGACTTCCTGTACCTTTTCATTATCTGTTACTGCGTGCTTATCGGTTACTCTGACATTGACCAGCGTTTGTGGATATTTCTTCATCTCGCCAGCGAGCTCGGATAAGGTTTTTTGGGTGTCGCTCATGATGTTCACAAGCTGCAAGCCCGTCAATAAGCCATCTCCTGTCGTGTTATAGTCCAGGAAGATGATATGTCCGGATTGCTCTCCGCCAAGGTTATAGCCGCCTTTACGCATCTCCTCGACCACATAGCGATCCCCCACTGCCGTCTGGGCGCTTTGTATACCATGCTCTTCAAGACCTTTATAAAAACCAAGGTTGCTCATGATCGTAGAAACCACTGTTCCCTGTTTCAAACGGTTATTATCTTTCAAGTATTTCGCACAGATATACATGATTTGGTCGCCGTCCACTATATTTCCTTTTTCATCTATTGCAATGACGCGGTCTCCGTCGCCATCAAATGCAAGCCCAACATCCGCACCTTTTTCTTTTAAGAATTCAGCAAGTGCCTCAGGGTGGGTGGAACCTACCTTATCATTAATGTTCAAGCCATTGGGCGATGCCCCCATTGTAGAGATGTCTGCATCAAGATCTGCAAACAAATGCATGGCCAAGGCAGATGTAGCCCCATGTGCACAATCAAGAGCAACATGAATGCCTGTAAAATCTTCATCCACTGATTGTTTCAAATACTGGAGATACTTTTGCCCTCCTTCGAAATAATCATTCAAATGGCCTAAATCTCCGCCAACCGGGCGTGGAAGCTCATCCTTTTCCTTATCTAATAGTGCTTCAATTTCCGCTTCTTGATCATCGGATAACTTAAATCCATCCGGTCCAAAGAATTTAATGCCATTATCCGCTACCGGATTATGCGAAGCGGAGATCATGACACCTGCTTCAGCACTTAAGGCCTTTGTTAAATAGGCTACTCCCGGTGTCGAAATGACACCCAGGCGCATCACTTCAGCCCCAATGGATAAAAGACCTGCAACAAGCGCACCTTCCAGCATTTCACCTGAAATACGAGTATCGCGCCCTATAAGCACTTTGGGTTTTTCTGTATTTCTAGTAAGAACGTAGCCACCAAAACGGCCTAGTTTAAATGCCAACTCCGGTGTTAACTCGCTATTCGCTATACCCCTTACTCCGTCTGTTCCAAAATATTTACCCATCTTTATCGCTCCTTCTTCGAATCGTTACTGAATTTAATGATGATGTTAAAGGAAGGTCATGTCTCTTCGTCTTTTTGTGTGATGGTGACCGAAACCGTTTTAGAATCCAGCTCCCATTCCACTCCCTCAGGCACTGTTACCGCCAGATCCACATCATGCGTACCTTCATCTAAATTACTCACATCTACTGTAAGATTAATGTCGTCTTTAGTTATTTTCTTCAAATCATCCGCCTCACCAAGCAAAGTGATGCTTGTTACATCGGATTCCAATTCGGCATCTTGGTCATCCCGTATGCCCACAGGAACTATTTGTATATTGCTGAAAGTTTTGGACTCAATGGCAGCCGGTTCATCTTCTTCTTCTGGTTCTGGTTTTTCTTCAACTACTTGTTCTTCTTGTTTTTGTTCGGTTTCTGGTTCTTCCTCTTCCACGACTGGCTCTGCATTCTCTTCATCTACATCAACTTTTTCTGTACGAATCTTGACCTGCGCCTTACCCAAGGACATTTTTTGTACACTATCCGGTTTATTAAGATCGAGTTCCAGTTCTGTATCACCATCAATTTTCGAGATGTTTACAGGAAGATTTATTTCATCTATTTTCTCCAGGCTCGTTTCCGAACCAAATAAGGTGACCTCTTTTGGATCGACACTTATACTCGTGATCCTGATTCCATCCTTTGCCTTGCCGGTTTGCTTCGGTGCTATCGACACCGTCTTGGAAGGAATGCTCACTTTTAAGGAAACGGCAACAGAAGATGGCTCGATCGTCACATCCAGCTTATTCAAATCCCTGTCCAAGGCTTTAACGGTTGCCTTGCTGTTCACCGTTTCGTTAAGTCCCTTACTTATTTCAAGGTTTGCCTTTACATAGGAAATTTGTTCAATTGCATCTTTAGCACCCGTTATTTTAACAGTTTTCGGGCTGACTGTTGGCTGACCAGCTGTATACCCCTCTTCAAGTAAAGAGCTGTTATACTCGGCCTCAACGGAGAATTCCTTCGTCACCCGTTCCTGAACGTTGACTTCCGCATATTCCGGATCGATCGTCGCCACTAACTTTTCATTCAAATCACTTATTTTAAATGTGACAGTTCTGTCCCCCATTGAGATTGCAGGATCAGAAAGGTCAACATACACTTTAAAATCCCTTTGGTTTTTCGCATTAATCAATAGGCTTTTTGCTCCCTTTAGAGTAACATCAACTGTTTCAGGCACCCCGCTCACCACTAGATTCTCACGGTCATAGTACACTTCAACCGGTACATTTTCGATGGTCTCCGTACTGATTTCAGGGGCAGTCGATAAACCAAGGGATTTTTTATCCGACTCCATCTCAAAGTTAATGGAAATGAACAAAAGTGCTGCCAAGGCAAAAGCTACGATTCTCATAAACCAAGCGCTATTGGTGAATTTATCCATTCTTTTTCCCCCTCCAGTTAAAGATGCTTGAGGAAGTTGATTTGATATTTTCCACTACCAGTTCACTTGTAAGCATGGCCCTAAATGATTCTTGATTCAAATCCCGGTAAAGTTCCCCGTTTTTAGTGACGGATATTCCTCCCGTTTCTTCTGATACGACAATCGTCAGACTATCCGTAACTTCACTCATGCCTATGGCTGCCCTATGCCGTGTGCCAAGTTCCTTTGATATGAATGGACTCTCCGATAATGGCAAATAGCAAGCGGCAGCTGCCACCTGGTTATTTTGTAAAATAACTGCACCATCATGGAGCGGCGTATTAGGGATGAAGATATTAATGAGCAGTTCTGAAGAAATATAGGATTTCAGGGGTATCCCCGTTTCAACATAATCTCCCAGCTCCGTACCTTTTTCTATCGTAATCAAGGCACCAATCCGCCTTTTTGCCATATAGGTGGACGCCTTTAGGATTTCCTCGACTAAACGCTCTTGCTGATTCTCTTCTGGAACGGTGCCCCTTGCAAAGAGCTTCCCGCGTCCTAATTGTTCAAGTGCCCTTCTCAGTTCAGGTTGAAAAATGACGAGAATTGCCAATACTCCCCAATTCATGACTTGTGCCATTAACCATCCGAGTGTATTGAAACCAAACAGGTTGCTTAAGCTTTTTACAATGACAATTACAAAAATTCCTTTTAGCAGCTGAATAGCCTTCGTGCCTCGAATAATAGTTAACAATTTATATATCACAAACCATACAAGGAGAATATCAATGAAATTTACTACATAGTCCCAAACAGTCAAATTGGTTAAAGACATGTTGTTTCCTCCAGTCAGTATTACTCCAAATACCAATTACAATCTTTATTTACAATAACCTTAATAGTATACCATTTTTTAAATGATTCATCTAAAAACTAGTGTGAGAAATTTACACAGGAAAAAAGAACCATTAAAAATGGTTCCGCTTCCTTTAAAAAATAAAGCTGGGCGAAGTCATCGCAAATCAAAAACGATGCCCCTGCCCAGCTTCTATTCCTTATTCCTTTTTCTCCTCTTTGGCAGGAACCAACGAGGTTGCAGTGTCCTTCACTTTATACCACATCCACTCAAAAGCTTGGTCAATAACATAGATGCTTCCGGTCACATTACCTGCTTTAGACATATACTTATGCCCATTTATGACTGTCACATCTCCCTCTACTTCACCATCTATTTGAATATTACCATTTTGAACTACCACATTTCCCTTGATTGTCTCACCCTCAGGCACAATAACCGTTTCACCTTCGACCACTAAGTTAGGCTGCTTTGAAACTGAAAAATGTTCGTCCTGATTATAATTGGAAAAAACAGATCCTGTCATCAATATGATGAACATCGCTGCCGCTGTCATGAAAGGATGGCTTTTGAACCAACGTTTGGCACCTGTTGTTTTCGTTTCCTTTGGCAATTGAGCCATAACCTTCGCTGTAAAATCATCCGGGGCCTTTATATGGGAAGTGCTTTGTACAAGAGCGACCGCCTTTTTCATTTCATGAAAGTAATCCCGGCATTCAGCACAGTCATGCAAGTGCTCCCGTAAAACTTCTTTATGCTCCGGTTTGATGTCCTCATCTAAATAATCATGCATATATTCAATGATTTCCTCATGGCAGTTCATTTTTCTCACCTTCTTTTTATAAATGGCGTAGTTGTTTACGCAAGGCTTCGCGACCGCGATGTATCCTCGTCTTAACCGTACCGACCGGCAAATCGAGTATCTCACTGATTTCCTTTAGAGATAACTCTTCAATATACTTCAATACGATTACCGATCGGTATTTCTCGGGCAATTTCATTATTTCCACTTGAATGGTTTCCTGCAGTTCTAATGATTCAACCTCTTCCTCGGGTTTCGCCATATCCGATGCAATTTGGGAATACATATTCAATCCCTCTGTTCCTGCCACCTCTGCATCCAGATAGTAGTCCGGTTTTTTCTTGCGAAGCCGGTCAATACAAAGATTGGTCGCAATCCGATATAACCATGTAGAAAATTTCATTGTTATATTGAAACTTCGAATGTTCACGTAGGCCCTTACAAAGGCCTCTTGAGCCAAATCTTCTGCTTCTTGCCTGTTTCCGAGCATCCTGAAACATATTTGGAAAACTTTGTCCTTGTAAATTTCGACAATTTCACCAAAGGCATTATGGTCTCCTTTTAATACTTGATTAATTCTCTCTTTAATGAGTGCATCCATTTTCCGGTATTACCCCCGCTCATGCGGCTATACGATTACTACGAATCGTAAGCTGAAAGGTTTCAAAAATTTAATACATTAATTTTAACAAAGTTTTACATTTTATGTTTAAGAAAAAAAAAACAGGGCTATATAGTAAGAAATTGTAAAATCCAAAGGAGTGATTCTCTATATGAGTACTGAACAAATTTTAGACCATATTGAACAATGCAGACAGAAAATGATGTTTTTGGCTTCCCGTTCTTCCATGGTGGATAATGAAGTTATTGAAGTTAGCAGCAAACTGGATTCTTTAATCATTCAATACATCCATTTGACTAAAAATGAAGATCTCATGGACAGACGTGCTCTCAAGTGAATATGGATAGAAAATTGCAACCATTTATCTATAGATATGTTTCTGTTACATACACCCTGGTAAATAAACCTACGTCTTCTAGCATATAAAAAACAGTAACCCATTACAAGCCGGTTACTGTTTCTTTTAATTATTAGTTATAATAATTTTTCTCCAAATAGCGAACCCATTAAGGCCACGGCAACGATTGC
The DNA here is from genome assembly GCF_058783805.1 of Peribacillus sp. FW305-BF15. Taxonomy (NCBI): domain Bacteria; kingdom Bacillati; phylum Bacillota; class Bacilli; order Caryophanales; family Bacillaceae; genus Peribacillus; species Peribacillus sp. FW305-BF15. Next base: position 77,440 of record NZ_JBYSYV010000027.1, read on the forward strand.
CGTTTTATTTCGCTCATCTAAAATGGGATTCACTTCAACGAATTCAGCGGATGTAATCAAGTTGGATTCCGCAAGCATTTCCATGGCCAAATGACTTTCCCGATAACTTATACCACCAATCACCGGGGTCCCGACTCCGGGTGCATCTGCTGGGTCCACTCCATCCAAATCCAGTGAAAGGTGGACGCCATCCGTTCTTTCCCTTAAATAATCAATGCATTCTTCCATGACCCGTGTCATTCCCAACCGGTCGATCTCATGCATCGTGAATACTTTAATCCCTTTCTCACGGATAAGTTCCTTTTCCCCTTCATCCAATGACCTCGCTCCAATGATTACGATGTTTTCCGGTTTCACTTTTGGAGCAAAACCATGTATATTGATCAGGTCCGGATGGCCAATCCCAATACTGACAGCCAAGGGCATCCCGTGTATATTTCCTGATGGTGAAGTATCTTCCGTATTTAAATCGCCATGTGCATCGTACCAAATCACACCTAGATTCTCATAGTGCTTTGCGACTCCTGCCAGTGTGCCTATCGCTATTGAATGGTCTCCTCCCAATACAAGCGGAAAGGAACCTTCTTCTATTATTTCATCAACTCTTGTAGCTAACTGGGTATTACCTTTTGCTACAAGCTGTAAGTTTTTTAAATTTGTCCCGGGCTCATCTGCATTTTCAGGACGCCCTACAATTATATCCCCTAAATCCTCTACTTCTATATTCAACTTTTCAAGACGCTCGACAATCTCTGCGCAGCGGATGGCACTAGGTCCCATATCCACCCCTCGCCTTGCTTGACCAAGGTCCATGGGCAATCCGATGACGGAAATTTTCTGAATAGACATACAATTCCCCCTTTCCACCATTTTATATCGTATATGCCAATTGGTTCAACTCGACATTTCCATGTATAAAGATGCACGTTTTCCGATAACATATGTTTTTTGTGAAAAAATATCTTTCTGGGGATTAGTTTACCCAACTATGCCTTAAACAAAAAAAAGTCTTAAACCATTTTTGGCTTAAGACGTAAGTTTTGGTGTATGTAGTTGATGGTGGAGCCTAGCGGGATCGAACCGCTGACCTCCTGCGTGCAAGGCAGGCGCTCTCCCAGCTGAGCTAAGGCCCCTAAGGAATTTAAAATATATTAAGCGGAAGACGGGATTCGAACCCGCGACCCCAACCTTGGCAAGGTTGTATTCTACCACTGAACTACTTCCGCAAATGGCTGGGCTAGAAGGGATCGAACCTTCGCATGACGGAATCAAAATCCGTTGCCTTACCGCTTGGCTATAGCCC
>NZ_JBYSYV010000028.1:0-74948 GCF_058783805.1 Peribacillus sp. FW305-BF15
CTGAGTCCGATAGAATACCGAACTCAGGTCTTAGAAGCTGCTTAAATTATATGTCTAACTTTATTGGGTCAGATCATGTTTGTCCTATAAACTTTTTTCGGCTGAATTCTCCTTTTTTTCTTCTTCTTTTAGTTGTAAGGCTACTAGACTGGCAAAGTCATGAATGATGGTGGCTGCCAATAGTGATGTAATTTGTGTTGGATCATACGGCGGGAGGACTTCCACCAGGTCGAACCCAATAAAGTTGAATCCTTGCAGAGAGCGTATCATCTCAAGGGTTTCAAAGCTATTTAGACCGCCGACCTCCAATGTGCCAGTTCCAGGAGCGCAGGATGGATCGACAAAATCAATATCGAATGTCAAGAAACATGGTGTATCCCCAATGGTTTTCTTGACTTCCTTCACGACATCTTCTATTCCTCTCTTCTTCAGCTCCGGCGTAGTTATCACATTGTACCCTAGTTCTGTACTGGAATCTAAATCTCCTGGATGATTGAGCGTACCTCTGATGCCAATCTGGAAAACTTTATCCGTTTGGAGCAAGCCTTCCTCATATGCACGGATAAACGGGGAACCATGCCAGTATTTTTCTTCATAATAAGTATCCCAAGTATCTGTATGTGAATCAAAATGGAGAAGTGCAACAGGACCGTGGATTTTTGCGGCTGCTCTTAAATTAGCCAATGTTACTGAATGATCCCCTCCGATGCCGATTGGAATGATACCGTTTTTCATCAAGTCTCCCATAGCCTTTTCAATTATCTCATAGCTTCGATGTATATTATGGGGAATCACCGAAACGTCCCCAATATCAATGGCATTACATTCGTCAAAAGGAAATACCTTGTGAATGGGATGATAAGGAAACAACGTCATGGATGCTTGGCGGACTGCCTGTGGAGCAAACCGGGCTCCTACCCTGAATGAAGCAGCTGTATCAAAAGGCATACCTACCACTGCCAATTTGGCATTTTCTCTTGTAGAAGGTAAGCGCATAAATGATCCGGTGGTACAAAACTCTGGTTTAACATCAGGTGATAAAGGATATTTCATTTTTCTATTCCTCCATTTTCTTATAACTATAGTAGTTTTGAAACTCATTAAATGAATTCCTATAGATGATTAATCATGCAATTACCATGCCAAGTCACTGTGAGTGATTTAATGAGGGTTTTTACTAGATAACATGGGCTTTGTGTATGCAAAGGCGAATAAGTTATGGGAAATTGAATCGCCGCCGATGAAGAGATACTGAAAGACTTCATATCTGTGAATCAATCATTTACCGGTAAGAATAAAGGAATTAAGGTGTTTTTCGTTTGTCGAAATAAACCGAAATCATATGGCACAGAAATTGCATAAAGGTATACAGGTAAAACTTTTAAAAAAGAGGGAGGCATGGGGATTATTCTAGTTAAGAAATTGAACTCACTGGTTTGAAAGCGGTTTCAAGGAGGAATGATAGGTGGAAAATGAGGTTACATTGAAAAGATCACTGAAATTATGGCAAATCGTTATGATGGGGTTAGCATATATGACCCCCATGGTCGTATTTGATACATTCGGCATTGTATCTGGGATTACGGGCGGCCATGTGCCGACTGCCTATATCGTTGCATTGGTGGGGATGCTTTTTACAGCTGCCAGCTATGGAAAACTTGTAAAGGTTTTTCCTGCTGCAGGTTCTGCCTACACTTATACGCAAAAGGCGATAAACCCGCATTTAGGATTCCTGGTAGGATGGTCCTCGTTGTTAGACTATTTGTTTTTACCTATGGTCAATGCATTGTTGACCAAAATTTATTTGACAGCATTATTTCCAGGAGTTCCTACATGGATTTGGGTAGTATTGTTCGTAGCAATCGTCACCATTCTCAATCTCAGGAGCGTCAATGTACTTGCTAACTTTAATGCGCTTTTTGTTTTAATTCAGATTGCCATCATGGCAGTGTTCATCATTCTTGTTGTCAAAGGTTTGAATGATGGAGAAGGTACAGGAGAAGTGTTTACATTAATGCCTTTCGTAAATGAAGGGATGGACTTCTCGGCCATAATAACCGGGGCTACGATCCTTTGTTTTTCCTTTTTGGGATTCGATGCGGTAACGACACTATCTGAGGAAACGCCGGATCCGAAAAAAACGATTCCAAAAGCGATATTTTTAACTGCGCTATGGGGTGGAATCATCTTCATTACCGCATCTTTCTTTATTCAGCTCTTTTTTCCGGATATATCCCGTTTTAAGGAACCGGATGCTGCATTACCGGAAATCGCCCTTTATGTAGGCGGGAAGCTATTTCAATCCATTTTTCTTTGTACGACTTTCGTCAATACGCTAGCCTCGGGACTAGCATCACATGCCAGCGTTTCCCGTCTTTTGTATGTTATGGGCCGTGATAAAGTGTTTCCGGAAAAATGGTTTGGATTCATTCATCCCAAGTGGAAAACACCAGCCATTAATGTACTCATAGTTGGAGTCATTTCAATGTCGGCTTTATTCTTTGATTTAGTGACAGCAACGTCACTGATCAACTTTGGTGCATTAATGGCATTTACCTTTGTAAATCTTTCAGTGATCAGCCATTTTATCATTCGGGAAAAGGAGCACCGAACGATAAAGGGGTGTATTAAATACTTAATTATGCCTTTAATTGGAGCTATAGCAATTGGCATTCTATGGATCAACCTTGAGGCAAGTTCCCTAATAATGGGGACAAGTTGGTTCATTATTGGTTTTTGTTATCTATTATATATCACAAAGGCATTCAGGAAGGCACCGCCCCAATACCAAGTTGAAGAAATTCAGCTATAAGACTTTGCAAGGAAAAACGCATTCGATAAGGATGCTTCAGTTTATAGACTTCAAAAGGTTTAGGAATGATTTCATTCCTAAACCTTTTTGATTTTTAATTGGATAAAGAATAGATTAACGCGACCATTTCTGGCCCTTGCCTGTCCAGTTGGATATCTTCTTTATATTCATGTAAGAGTCGCCTGCACCGACAATATTTTACGTCCGCTTGTTGTCCAAAGCATGCCATGGCTTTTCTTTTGCATCAGCGGATATTTCATAAGTAGTAGAGAAGTGTGGTGCTTTATCTGACATAACCTAAGAACCGGCATAGGCCACGTTCGTATTTACCTCTTCAATAGTTATGCATCAATCGAATAAATAGAGTAGATTGAATGAATGTCAGTTTAACCAAAATGACTGGGTCAATACTTGGGCGTACTACCTCTGAATACATATCTTTCACTAAGTCATAAATGATGATAACATTTAAAGTCGATTTCGCTTAATAGAATCATGTTTAGAAAGTATCCTTTTGACTTCAAGTTTTAATACTTCTTTTTTAAAAACAAATAAGACTGTAGGCAAAAGGGTTCTATTTAAAAGATAAACAAAGTTGATTGGAACGGAAGGTGCGAGCCTCCTGCGGGAAAAGCGTGTCGAGGGAAACCCCGCAGGAGCAAAGGCGCCGAGGGCGGACCGCCCGCGGAAAGCGAGTGCCTGGAGGCTACGTTAGAATTTATTATTATCTGGGTTTGACTACAGCCGGACGCATTCTAAAAGGATGCGTTTTTTTTGTATTTAATCATCATTTTTTACATATGCAAATCTGAATTGCTTATGAATTAATACATATGTCCTGATGTATTGTATGTGTGATATGGGTGAGGACAGATGGCGGTATGGTGCCATTCATACAATATCCTCAAAGCTGGCATGAAAGTTGCTTAATAAGTAATAAGAATAAAAGTGAGGTGCTAAAATGTCAGAGGAAATTAAGGTTATTGAAAAACGTCAATTGGATAATCCACTGCAAGAATTCCAGGATATCTTAAAAGAAGCGATTCATGTTTTGGACTATCCAGAGCAGGTTTTTGATTTTTTGAAAGCGCCAATGCGTTTTCTGGAAGTCTGTATTCCTATTCAAATGGATAATGGCGAGACAAGGATGTTTCAAGGGTATCGTGCTCAACATAATGATGCAGCCGGTCCAACGAAAGGGGGAATCCGGTTTCACCCGGATGTCACTCCTGAAGAAGTTAAGGCATTGGCCGGGTGGATGAGCTTGAAATGCGGAATAACCGATCTTCCATACGGAGGGGCAAAAGGCGGCATTGTGTGTGATCCGAGACAGATGAGTTCATCTGAGCTTGAGCGATTAAGCAGAGGGTATGTCAGGGCAGTAAGTCAAATAGTGGGCCCTACAAAAGATATCCCGGCACCAGATATGTATACGAATTCACAAATCATGGCCTGGATGCTGGATGAATATGATCACATCAGGGAATTCGATTCACCGGGATTCATTACAGGAAAGCCTCTGAGATTAGGAGGATCGAAGGGCAGGGAAAAAGCCACTTCCAAGGGCGTATTATATACACTTCAAATGATTTGTGATTTAAAGGGGATTCCCATTGAAGGCATGCGGGTAATCATCCAGGGATTCGGGAATGTTGGCAGTCATTTAGCATTGTATTTACATGAAATGGGGGCAAAGGTTGTCGGAATAGCGGATGAACTTGGAGGTTTATATGATCCGAATGGATTGGACATTCCTTACCTTTTGGAGAACAGGGACTCTTTTGGGGTCGTTTCGAACTTATACAAAGATTCATTATCCAATCAAGAATTATTGGAAAAAGAGTGTGATGTGCTGATCCCCGCAGCGATTAGCGGAGTGGTGAATAAGGATAATGCAAAACGACTAAAATGTGAAATCCTGATTGAAGCAGCAAATGGGCCGACGACAAAGGAAGCGATCAAGATTCTCGATGATAAAGGTATAGTGCTAGTCCCGGATATTTTGGCGAATTCAGGAGGGGTAATTGTCTCGTATTTTGAATGGTGCCAGAACAATCAAGGGTATTACTGGACGGAAGAGCTTGTAGATGAACGATTGAAGGAAAAGATAACGGCCAGCTTTTTGAATGTCTACCATACTTCACAAAAATATTCCGTGAACATGAAAGTGGCTGCTTATATTGAAGGGATTCGCAAAATAGCAGAAGCATCCCAGCTTCGGGGGTGGATCAGGTTCTGAACGAATTAGGGTTTACAAGAAAGGAGGCAATCCGTTGATTTTTGATATTCTTTCCGAAAATAAAGAAAACCAGGCTATTCATCATTATTGCTTATTGTCACAAGATTATAGATATGATGTAACCATTGTATATTCGGCCCAGTTTTTCGGTAAAGCAATGGTGACTTCCATGCAAAGCGGAAGAATGATCCTGCTTTGTGCCAATGATATTAATTTAGATCAGTACTGGGCTCCGACCCTTGGCATTGAACAAGAAGATATATCTGAGTTCCAAAACTTTCTAAGGTTAGTTTTACAAACCCCATTTCATTTTGAAGAATACTGAAGGAAGGAATGATGTAAATGTACGTTGATGTGATTCTTAGCCCTTGTGATGGCAGGATTGAAAAAATTTCAATATCCAAAAATTCGAGATTTTACGAATGGGAACAATTATTTCAGATTAAGAAGGCAGATGGAAGTGTGGAAATCATTGATATTGGTGTCAGCGGGAAAATAGAAACTTTGGAGGTATTGGAGGGCGAACCAGTGGTGGCCGGCGAGGTCCTCGCCTATTTTAAAGAAGATTTATTTGTGACCGGCAGCGATTAATATAAAACGAAAGGCTGTTTTCGCATACTTTGTTGCTATTTACGAAGTAGTGCAGTGTGGTTGATTTCCCCTCCAGGTGCTCGCTTTCCTTGGTGCGGGCGGTGAGCCTCCTCGGCGTAAACGCCTGTGGGGTCTCACCTATCCCGCAGCTCCCGCAGGAGTCTCGCACTTCCGCTCCAATCAACCTAAAATAGTTTCGTTTTAAAAACAACAATCTTTACGAAAAGAGCCAAACAAAAAGAAGATGATATGATTCATCTTCTTTTTGTTTTATCCGATAATCCTCCACTTCTCTCTTATTATCATGGTCCCCTATACCCCAATTTTGCAGAAACCCGATTCCCAGTTTCCATCACATTCTTAATGAGGAAATCGAGTCTTTCATCTGTCAGGTTAAAACTGACAAAACCAATGCTCACCGCACCGTGAACTTCCCCAAAATGGTTCAATATCGGTACGGCAACAGAACAGGTTCCCTCTGTTCTTTCACTGTGACTGATCCCATGTCCCTTCGTTTTAGTCTCTTGCAATATATCCCAAAAAGCTGCTCTTTCTTTAGTTGGTAGAAGAGCATCTACGATTTTTTTCGTTTGATTATATGGCATATAGGCGAGCATCGCTTTATTGGCAGCCCCGATATGCATAGGTACACGTGAGCCAAGCTGGTCATAAACCCGGATTTGGCTCTTTTCACTGTCGATCCTTTCGATAACGAGTGATTCCATCCCGATTGGTTGGCTTAGATAGACGCTTTCCTCCACTTTGTTCATAAGCCTTTCGAGTTCAGGTCTTATTTGACTAATGTAATCCATTTTGTCATACATGCGTAAACCATATTCGAGCCAAATATTCCCCAAACCATATTGTTTGGATTGCCCGTCCTGTTGAATTAATCCATGCAAGGACATTGCCTTTAACAACCGATGCATGGAGCTGACAGGAAGATCACATTCTTGGGAAAGTTCCGTAATTGACAGCCAGTTTTCCGAAGAATTGGATACCAGCACCTTTATAACGTTCATGGCGCGGTCGATTGATTGCATATAAAAACCACCTATCTTTCCATACAAGTTAAATAAAAAGTTAATTTATTTGAAAATTTAAAACATATTGACATTATACCAAAACTAAATTTATAATAAAAGAAAAATTCCTATTGGCGGAAACGTTTTCCGCTATGCGGAAAAGGGGGGAGAGGCAGTGACATTTTGTTCGTCCATGTACAAACCATTGGAACGTGTCATTGTAAAACATCCGAAAGAAGCTTTTATTAGTCAAGAGCATTTAAGCCAAACATGGGAGAACTTCAACTTTTTGGAAGAGCCAGATTTCAACGAAGCGCTAACAGAGTATGGTGACTTTATATCCATTTTGGAGAAATATGTCCCAAACATCGATTATTTGCCAGCATCTTCGGTAGTTGGCATTGACTCCTTATATGCGCATGACCCAGTCAAATTCACTAGCCAAGGGGCCATTATTTTAAAGTCGGGGAAAGAATCGAGGCAGCCTGAAGCGACTGTATACAAGGAATACTGTAAGGAAAAGAACATCCCGATCATTGGGTATTTAACGGGTGATGCGGTCGCGGATGGCGGTGATATCGTTTGGCTTGATGATAAGACCTTGGTTGTCGGGCATGGTTATCGTACAAACGCTGAAGCCATTCGGCAATTAAAGGAAATGACCGCACATCTTGTGGATGAATTCATCGTAGTTCAGCTTCCGCATGATCAAGGAGAGGCAGAGTGTCTCCATCTCATGTCTTTCATCAGCATGATCGACCATGATTTAGCGGTAGTTCATTCCCGCCTTATGCCTGTCTTTTTCAGAAAACTGCTTATTGAACGAGGCATTCAGCTTATCGAAGTGCCGATTGATGAGTACTTGAACTTGGGGTGTAATGTGCTTGCCATAGCTCCGCGGGTTTGCGTGATACCTTCTGGTAACGCTTACACGAAGCAAAAGTTAATTGATGCGGGAGCGACAGTTTATGAGTACAAAGGAACTGAAATCAGTTTCAAGGGCACTGGAGGTCCTACCTGTTTAACCTGCCCGGTGGTGCGTACAAATATTGATGAAGGGGGATTGAAATGAGTCAATTACTATGGGATACTCCAGAAACGCTCCGTGCTTTGTTGTGTGAACTTGTTAGCTGGGAAAGCCGGACTCTTACACCAGGGGAGCGAATGTTCTCTTATAAGGTGCAAGAGAAATTAAGGGAGCTTGATTATTTTAAAAGGAACCCGGCACACTTATCGCTTCACGAGGCAGATTTAGGAAGGAATTTTGTCAATGCCTTTTATAAACATCCCGATAGCAAGGAGACCGTAGTATTAATTAGCCATTTTGATACGGTTCATACTGAAGAATACGGTGACCTTGAGACTCTTGCATTTCAACCAGAGGAGCTCACGAAAAAACTTCATGATAGGAAAGATGATCTGCCGGAAGAAGCGCGCATTGATCTGGAATCAGGAAAGTACTTGTTTGGTAGAGGAACGATGGATATGAAAATGGGGCTTGCCCTTCATATGGCTATCATCGAAAAGGCAAGCATCGAACAATGGCCGATCAATCTCCTGCTGTTAACGGTTCCGGATGAGGAAGTGAATTCTGCGGGAATGAGGGCTGCAGTTAAAGAACTTGTGGCTTTACGGGATAAATATGACCTTTCCTATAAAATGTTTTTTAATAGTGAACCGTCCTTTTCACAGAAACCGGGTGATCATAATCATTATATTTATTCCGGAACTTTGGGGAAAATCATGCCCGCTGCCCTTTTTTATGGGAAAGAAACTCATGTAGGTGAGCCATTAAAGGGCATAACCGCCAACTATATAGCCTCGTTTCTCACGCAGCTCATGGAGTGGAACACTCTTTTTCTGGAAAGTGACCTTGGCGAGGAAACACCTTTACCAGTATCGCTTCAGCAAAAAGATCTAAAACTACAATATTCAACACAGACACCTTATCGGGCAGCCGCGCTTTATAATGTGTTCATCATGAAAAGAACAGCTGCAGAAATAATGGATCTATTCGAGCAGGTTGCGAACGAAGCAGCGATGAAATGCAATGAATCTTATAAAGAACTTTGCCTGCGTGAAGAAATTGAAGGTGTGGGCGAAGTACAAGTATTGCGCTACGAAAAGTTACTTTCATATGCCGAGGGCAAATTTGGCGGGAGTTTTGTTGAGCAAATAAAGAGTGAAGTTAAAGGAAACAAGGATTTGGATGAACGGGAAAAATCAGTGCGGATCGCTGAAAAATTGATGATACAATGTCAGGAGCTATCACCCGCCATTGTATTGCTGTTCGCACCGCCATATTATCCAGCCGTCAATTCGTCCGATGATCCGCTTATCATCGAATCTGTGAAATTAATGAAGGAGACTGCCAGAAAGTTTGATGAAGAAGTCAGCCAAATTCATTATTTTAATGGCCTTTGCGATTTAAGCTATGTTCAATATACTGATGATTCTGACGGCTGGACGGCTTTTGAAAAAAATACACCAGTCTGGGGCGATACTTACAGCATTCCTTTTGCCGATATGCAAAAACTTCAGGGACCCGTACTTAATGTGGGGCCATTCGGCAAGGATGCCCATCAGCGTACTGAGCGCCTTCACATCGATAGCGCCTTTGTCCATACGCCCGTTTTGCTTGAGAAGTTAATAAAGAGTATGTTTAAGTGTTTGGTTGAAAAGTGATGGTCCGACAGGAAAACTGGATTAATAGCATTAAACTTTAACTGGGGGTATTAAGATGAATGACCTTCCTAATGGTCCAATCACTTCCAAGCCGCTTAACCAGAATAATAAGCCACTTAACCAACTAACGGAGTTGCCGGAAAAAGGGGTAAATCCTTTTGTATTAATGTTTATCGTAATTGTGATAGTGACGGTTCTAACCTATATCTTACCAGCAGGCCAATATGAAAGAATTGAAAAGGATGGCCGAAGTGTAGTCAATCCCACTTCTTTTGAATTCGTAGAATCAACACCTGTGGGATTATTGGAAATGTTCAGCAGTATTCATGCAGGGATGATTGAAGGAGCATCAATTATCTTGTTCGTCTTTTTGTTTGGCGGAGCACTGGGAATCATGCAGGCAACAGGAGCACTGGATTCCTTCATTAAGTTTGTGGCTGTCCGATTCGGAACAAAAGAAAAATTGCTTATTTCGTTGATGGTATTAATCTTCGCATCATTAGGGACACTGATCGGCTCTGCTGAAGATGCATTAGTTTATATCGCCATCATTGTTCCGATGACGATCGCATTAGGCTTTGATGCACTTACTGGTTTTGCGATCGTCATCCTTGGAACATTGGCGACTGGATTCATTTCGGGCATTACGAACCCATTTAATGTTGGAGTTGCCCAAAGCATTGCAGAATTGCCCATGTATTCGGGAATGGGATTGCGAATCGCTCTTCTTGTTGTTTTTTATATCGTTACAGTATTGTACATCTATTTTCATGCAATGAAGGTTAAAAGGAACCCTGAACTGGGGGAGTATGGGAAATTCAGGCGTGAAGAACATGGACAACTTGATAAAAACTTTAGGATGAGCAAAAGACATAGCGCTGCTTTAATTATTTTATTGGTGAATTTCATCCTATTAGTCTATGGAGTTATTAAATTAGGATGGTATATAAGTGAAATTGGCGGCTTGTTTTTATTAAGCGGGATCATAATGGGCCTAATCGGAGGCTTGACTCCGTCCAAGATGGCTAATGGTTTTATTTCAGGAGCAGGCGATATGGTTTCCGGGGCATTGATAATAGGTGTTGCTCAGACAATCTTGGTCATCATTACAAGTGGCGGATTGCTTGATACCATTTTATATTATGCTGCAGGATTGGTTGAGCAGCTTCCTCCCGCCATAAATGCAATCGGAATGTTCATTGTTCAATTATTCCTTAACTTCATTGTTCCTTCAGGAAGCGGACAAGCAGCATTGACGATGCCGATCATGGCTCCATTAGCGGATTTAATGGGTGTGACAAGACAAACGGCAGTTTTAGCTTTTCAATTAGGGGATGGGATTTCAAATATGATATTTCCGACTTCTGGAGTGCTATTGGCTGGACTGGCAGTGGCCGGCATATCATTTACGAAATGGGTAAAATGGGTATTTCCCTATCTTTTGATTCAGGTTGCCGTAGCAATTATCTTTTTGATCATTGCTCAAAGCATACAGTATGGCCCTTTTTAAAGATGTGAAAAATCTGAATATTTGAACTAAGTGATCTAGGAGGCATTTATGATGAAGACAATACAGGAGACAGTTTTGGATGAAGTGATTTCATGGAGACGTCATTTTCATGAAAATCCGGAGCTCTCGTATCAGGAACACCAGACTTCCGAATTCATTTATAGGAAATTAAAAACCTTTACAGGATTAGAAGTGACAAGACCTACCGAAACGAGTGTTTTAGCGGTTCTCAAAGGCGCAAAAAAATCACCCCGAAAAACGAATACCATTTCTTTTCGTGCAGATATTGATGCACTCCCGATTGAAGAGGAAGCAGATATTGAATATAAATCAAAAAATCCTGGGGTTATGCATGCATGCGGACATGATGCACATGCTGCGATGTTATTAGGTGCTGCAAAAGTCCTCTCCGGGAAAATAGACGAGATTAATGGAGAAATTAGGTTCGTTTTCCAACATGCCGAAGAGGTTCTGCCAGGAGGAGCTCAGGAATTGGTGAAAAAAGGGGTCATGGAAGGAGTGGATTATGCATTTGCATTGCATGTTACTCCTTATGAACGAACAGGAACCATATGTTTAAGGGAAGGGGTATTCTGTGCAGCAGCCGATGATTTTGAAATTAAAATCATAGGGCAGGGCGGTCATGCGTCGACTCCGGAATTAACGGTAGATCCGCTTATCATTGGTGCAGAAATAACGACGAATATTCAACATATCGTTTCCAGAAAAATTTCAGCTCTTAGGACACCTGTCATTTCAGTCACCCAATTCCATTCCGGAAGTGCGCTCAATGTCATACCTGAATATGCAGAAATCGGCGGTACCATTCGTTCCTTGGACGCTGATAGCCGAGTTAAAGCTAGGGAGTATCTAGAGCAAATCGTTAAGGGGATTTCAGAAGCGCATGGGGCAAAATGTGAAGTCACTTGGTATTTAGGGTATCCAGCGGTGGTGAATGATAAAGCTGCCGTTGATATTTCAAGAACGGTCATGGAAGGTATTTTTGAGGAAAATAATATCATCCAAGTTGATGATCCTATGTTTGGGACAGAAGATTTTTCGGCTTTTTCCGAAATCGTTCCCTCTTCCATGCAATTTCTAGGCGTCCATGATAATGAATTTGGAAAAGCTTATCCTTTGCACCATCCTAAATTTAAAGTCGATGAGAAGGCTTTAGGGTATGGAGTAAGATATTTTGTAGGAATAGCGGATAAATTATGCGGTCATCAAAATAATTGAGAAAGCATGGACTAAGAAGAGACATCCCTTATAGTTAAGAAAGACTTTCGGTTGTCTCTTCTCTCGCTTTTGTCATAGTTAAGCAACTGCCTGAACAGCAAAAAGGTGAATTTCCCACATTTTAAAAAATAAGCAACCTATTTAGGAGGAATATATATGTTTAATCACGCGATTGTAAGAAAGATTGGAAAAAGTTTTGTAAATGGCTTAACAACATCGGATTTAGGAAACCCGAATTATGAAAAAGCGCTTGTACAACACGAGGCTTATGTAGAAGCATTAAAACAATGCGGTGTGAAAGTGACCGTTCTCGAATCGGATGAGAGGTATCCTGATTCCACGTTTGTAGAAGATACCGCGGTGTTGACGCCCAAATGTGCCCTTGTAACCAATCCTGGAGCGGAAAGCCGGAATGGTGAGATTAATGAAATGAAAGAAGTTTTAAAGGACTTTTATGACACAATCGAATATATTCAATCTCCAGGTATGTTAGATGGCGGGGATGTAATGCAAGTTGAGGATCACTTCTATGTTGGCCTTTCAACCAGAACGAATGAAGCAGGTGCTCTTCAGTTCAAAGATATCATGGGTAAGTATGGTTATGGCACGACCATCATTCCCCTTAAGAAATTCTTTCATTTAAAAACGGGTGTCAATTACCTGGGAGACAATAATTTATTAGTGGCAGGAGAATTCATTAATCACGAGGCTTTTTCCAGCTTCAATCAAATAACCGTAAAACAGGAAGAAGAATATTCCGGTAACTGCGTCAGAATGAACGACTGCGTTATTATCCCTAAAGGATTTGAGGGTACAAAGAAAAAGATTGAAGAATTGGGATACACAGTGATTGAAGTGGAAATGACTGAATTTCAAAAACAAGATGGCGGCCTTAGTTGTCTTTCATTGAGGTTCTAAGATGGTTTTTGGGAGAAGGCATATGCTTACTAGATAAAATAAGGACGTGATTATATGGGGTATGGACTGGAGAATAATGATCAGCTGCAACGCTCAATGAAAAGACGCCATTTATTTATGCTTTCACTCGGCGGCGTTATTGGTACAGGCCTTTTTTTAAACGCTGGCTATACAATTAACCAAGCGGGGGCAGGCGGAGCCCTGATCGGTTATCTAGCAGGCGGTCTTATTTTGTATATGGTCATGGTCTGCCTTGGCGAGCTGGCCGTTCATATGCCGGTTACCGGATCATTCCAAAAATATGCTGCCGAATATATTGGGCCTTCCGCTGGTTTCTCTCTAGGATGGATGTATTTCGTAGGCTCAGCCGCAACTGCAGGAGTTGAATTTACGGCAGCAGGAATATTGATGAAACAATGGTTCCCCCATAGTCCTACCTGGATTTGGTGTGCGGTGTTCATAGTGCTTTTATTTACATTGAATGCATTAACGACAAAAGGTTTTGCAGAGGCGGAATATTGGTTCGCTGGAATAAAAATCGTTGCAGTGATTTTGTTTATCTTGATTGGAATCGCTGGTATCTTTGGTTTTGTCTCTTTATCTGATCGTCCAACCCCATTCTTCGAGAATTTGGCACCTTCTGGTCTATTTCCAGCTGGCGGCATTACAATTATCTTTGTGACAATGATGAATGTAATATTCTCTTATCAAGGCTCAGAACTTATAGGAATAGCGGCAGGTGAAAGTGAAAAACCTGAAGAAAACATTCCTAAAGCCATTCGAAACGTACTATTTAGAATCATTGTTTTTTACATTTCATCCATTATCATCCTTTCCGCCATATTCCCTTCTTCGGAATTAGGTTTATTGGAAAGTCCTTTTGTAACTTTGATGAAGATAGCGGGGATTCCTTATGCAGCAGGTATCATGAATTTCATTATATTAACAGCCATTCTTTCAGTGGGGAATTCATGTCTTTATGCATCTACAAGGTTGCTTTGGTCGATGGCCCATGATGGGATGGCACCAAAAGTGTTTGGTCTATTGTCCAAAAGGAAAGTGCCCTTGAATGCCCTTCTTTTTACGATATGCTTTTCGCTTCTCTCGTTATTGACTAGCTTCATTGCGGCGGATACTGTGTTCGTGATACTAATGTCCATAGCGGGTATCTCCGTCACGATTTCATGGATGGGAATTGCTTTATCGCAATATATGTTTAGAAAGAAATTTATTAAAGCGGGTGGCAAAACGGAAGACTTACAATATATAGTGCCGTTTTACCCATTCGTCCCGTTGTTTTGTTTAGGCTTTTGTTCGCTGATTCTAGTATTCCTTGCCTTTGACCCCACTCAAAGAGTTGGACTGTTTTATGGAATAGGATTTTTGGTAGCCTGTATATTATTCTATAAATTTAAATTGGCTAAGAAAGCAGAGTCGAACACGAACTTGGAAAATGAAAAAATATTGTAATAGAGTCCCTATATTGATTGCCCGTTCGTATAAAAGGTTAGCCAGAGTTATTACTGGTTAACCTTTTTTAATCTTGTAGCTGAGGTCACTTGAATGATTACTTGGGAGGGGAATACTGACATTTTGGCGAAATAGATGGAATATCATATTACGAACATAGGAAGGAGGAATGGAGATGTCTGATAACAAAGTGACGAATAACATCACAACGAGTATAGAGGGGGGATCTCGTCATGTAGCGTACCCTTGACGGGCAGCGGGACCTTGTTTTTTCTGAGCACTGGCTGGATGGTGGGGACCGAGTGGATGGCAAACGGAAAATCGGGCGTTTAATTTTAAGTCTGACGGCGTATGGCATTATTGCATGCGGTGCACAGATGAAGAAGGCAATGCAGCCGACGGTATGCCAGTTATACTGGTAACGTTGACGTTTGTTGAACACGAGGGTAAGACAAAACCCATCATGCGTTCTGGATTCGCTTCAGTCGAGGGGCTTCAGCAAGTAATGGGAATGGGTATAGTCCAAGGATGTGCCTCACAATTTTACCGCCTCGTCGACCTGCTGGATAAGCTTCAGGAGCTGTGGTAAAAAGGTATGGGTGCTATTTAACAACTCGTATCATTGAACCTAACATTGCGAATCTTACTTAAGCAGGATCGCTTTTTTCTTATGCAGCTAAGGACAATGAAGCATGTGGAGAGAAGGAAAAGAAAACTATACAATTAAAAATGGGGGAAGTAATGAAAATCAATCACATAAATTTAACTGTTAATGATGTTACAGCTTCACGTGACTTTTTAGAAACATACTTTGGATTGACATGTGCAGGAAGTAGGGGAGATGGGTTCGCTGCAATGAAAGATGATGATGGTTCCATATTGACTCTGATGAAAGGAAGCAATGTACAATACCCCAAAACTTTTCATGTTGGATTCATTCAAGAAAATGAAGAACAAGTTAACAGGATCAATCAGAGGTTGAAGGAGGATGGATTCAAGGTAAAACCTCCACAACACATACACAGATATACTTTCTACGTGGAAGCACCCGGAGGATTTAACGTTGAAGTACTGTGTTAAAAGTATAAGGAGATGAAATGCCGTTTTCTAAAGATGAATGAGGAGGAAAACTGAAAAAGATGGTAGTGAAAGTGCTAAAAATACTGGATTTACCACAAAATATTTCTGCAATGGAAATGCAAGAATTTATTCAAAATCAATTGATGGAAAAAATGAAAATACCTACATTCATTGCAATCTAGGGAAGCTCCAAAGTTGGAGCGATGGATGTAGGCATGCTCTAGAAATCCACCATGGATCTCTGAGATACTTGATTTTAAAAAGATCTTCTATGTAGTTGTATATATATGGTTTGATAATAACGAAAAAGCTGACTGCAGGAGCCCGTTCAAAACGGCTCCTGTTATCAGCTTTTCTTTTTTACCATGGGCTCCAATTCGATAATGGGACTGCACGCCGAAATCAAACATGTATGTTTAGCTGTTTGCGGAGACGTTGCATTTCTGAATTGAAATAGGCTTTGCTGTAATCACATCCGACAATTGCTACGATATTGCCGTCATCATCAATGATTGGCGCAAAGCTTGTTTTCCACTCTCCGTACCTGTCTTCGTATATGGGAGTAACACCCGCTTTACCATTAAACGCCTGGTAAGCGACATTGACCATTTCCGGGGGACCCATATATTCTTCCCCCGGTTCAATTACAAAGCCTTTGTCTGCAACAAGGTGAATCAGACGTCCATCCTCCGACATGATAAATATAAAGACCCATTCAATTACGCCTTCCTTTTCTTGAATCATGGTAAGTTTTTGTTTTAATTTCTGGGAATAGGAAGTTTGCCGGTTCATATTTTTTTGTAGACTGATAACCTCTTCAGCTGGAATGATAGCTGCGGTTACAACGGCAACGGATCGAAGCCGCTGGTTTATTTGTTCTTCTAAAATGGCCCGTTTATCCACTGGTGAAAAGCTTGCCTCTTCCATTTTATTTCGTAATTTTTTATATTTCCTGCTCATCGTCGGCTGGCTGACTTCCAATACCTTTGCCGCCAGTTTCAATGATTTATATTGTTCCATCGCCATGTTGATGAGTTGTTCTTCCACAAGGTCAACAGCTTCCTGCAAAGGCATTAGGAAATCGATGACAGGTAGTGAAAGAGGTTTGGGCCCTTTAAATGGAAGCACCTCTTTAACCAAAGCAACATCCACTTCCGGCATTCCGCTAGTAATCACAAGTCTTTCAACTGTATTTTCAAGTTCGCGCACGTTACCGGGCCATTGATAGATGCAAAGCAAGTCGATTGCATCCGGGGTGAACGCTACCTTTCGATTGTACAGTGTATTGTACTTTTGTAAAAAAAACTGAACCAGGTGGGGAATCTCATCCACACGATTTCTTAGCGGCGGAAGATGGATAGGCACGACATGAAGACGATAATATAAGTCTTCTCGGAATTCACCTTTTTTCACCATTTTTTCGAGCGATTTATTTGTTGCGGCAATCACTTGAATGTCAACAGGGTGTGAGGTCGTACTTCCAATTGGTGTGACAACTCGTTCCTGAAGGACACGAAGCAGTTTTACCTGTACGTTAAGCGGTAACTCGCCCACTTCATCCAAAAATAAGATACCTTTATGGGCCAGTGTGAATTTTCCCTTGGCGCCTTCTTTCCGTGCGCTGGTAAAAGCCCCTTCTACATAGCCAAACAGTTCGCTTTCAATCAGGTTTTCCGGAATGGCGCCGCAATTGACAGGTATAAATGGTCCGTCGCTTCTATTACCCATATTATGTATGGCCCTGGCGGCTATTTCCTTTCCTACACCGGATTCCCCCAATAAAAGGACGGTTGCGCTGACATCACATACCATTTGCATTTTATGAAGAACATCAAGCATCGGTTTACTGCGGATCACAAATGGAAAAGTTGGCTTTTTCGATTCCGTTAATGGTCCCGATTGCCCCCTTGATGTATCTGGATATGAGTCTTTAATTTCTTTGTAAGCCCAGACCCATGCCCCGGATTCAATTGGGTATGCCGTCATCAGCAGCTCATGACCCTGCCATGAGGACTGCATGATAGATCTTTTCTCATTTTTGCCCATTATCTCTTCTGCCAAGCTTGTGGAAAATAAATCTTGTTCAACATCCTTGATGGAACCACCGACATTAGCGGATTTGATTGTATGGAATAAGGTTTTCCCTGTTCCAGTCGATTTCATGATGGTGCCATTTTTATCTGTCACAATAAGCTGATCGTAAATAGACAAGAGTGCAGAGGTGAAGTGATCCATTTATGTCTACCTGCCTTTCATTTAACTTCCTAGTTTCATATTACAGAAATTTCACAATTGTTCAATAGTTTCAAAAATGAATATTCTTCCTATTGAAAACCCTGTTAGCATAGTGCTTTCTGATTGGCATGGTTATTGCAATAAGTAAAGAGAAGGGACTAGAAAGCATGATTGCAAAGGAGGGAGAAGCGATTTTGAATAAAGAGAATCAGTTCCAACAGAATATCAATTCTGAAGATCCCTTTATTAAAAATCTATATTCAGATTTGAATGAGCGGATCAATGCGTATGAGCAGGAAGATGCCGTGAAAATCGAAAAAATGAAATGGAGTGATGCGACAGGTTCTATTTTTTTCATGGTTTTAATCATCGCCTACCTAATCTATTCATTTGTCTAAAATGTTGTCTAGGTCACGAAGAACAATGACAGCCTCATTCCAAGCCATACAATCATTATTTTAATAGTTGGGAGAGAAGCGTGTGAGCAAAGAGAAATCCTCCATTTCAAAGGATGTGGCCTTTGGGTTCTTACCGGCAAGTAAAAACGACCGGATTTTTAACCTACGGGATTTAATTTTAGTTCAAGTTGTTATTGGCCTCTCATCTTTTGGGCTGTTGACTGGCGGATATACAGGTACAATGCTTGACGCGAAGCAGTCACTTGCAGCGATTTTATTCGGTAACGCCTTCCCTATGCTGTTGATTGTTCCCATTACCCTTTATTTTGCGCGTTATGGCATAGACACTTTTGTAGGGTTTCGAAGTTCACTTGGTTATTTAGGATCCAATATCTTTTTCTTTGTTTTTCTTATTTTGACCCTCGGCTACATTTCCATTGCGCTCTTTATGTCCGGCCAGGCGTTGGCAGAGGCTGCTAATTGGCTGGGGATGCCCGCAATTTTTTCAAGCCAAGCAATGGGGGCGCCGTTTTTCTCGATATTACTCTTTATCTGTGCATTTCTTGTAACCGTGAGGGGACCGGTAGCGATTCAAAAATATACCGCAGTGGCCGTGCCGGTTTTTATGGTTCTCATGTTTGGCCTTCTCGCAATTGTCTTGTTTGGACAGGGATTCACGAAAGTTGCCCATATACTTCCTTCTGAACCCTTTGAAACGACTTCTCGTTCATTCGCGACAGCCCTGGAATTAAATATCGGTCTCGGCTTTTCATGGCTTCCGTATCTTGGCCAATACAGCCGTTTGTCCAAAACAGAAGGAGGCGCATTTAAAGCGGGATTCTACAGCTATGGAATCATCGTCTGTATCGCTGCTTTAGTTGGGGCCCTTGCTGCATTAGTCGCTGGTTCACTTAATCCTTCTGACTGGATGTTTTCCATCGCAGGAAGTTGGGGCGGCTTCATTGGCTTGATTTTACTTTCGGTAGGGAATGTCGGTGCAGCCATTTTCCTTATGTACTCACAAGCTGTCAGCTTTAAAACTGTATTCCCGAAAAAATCATGGATGATTGCGATGGGAACGACCGTACCGACTATATTCTTACTTCTAAGCTCAACGTTCTACGATGCATTTGGCTCATTCATTGCTGTCATTTCCTTCATTATGGCTGTACTTGGCGGCATTGTCGTGGCAGATTACTTTTTTGTAAAGCGCCAACGCATTTCAATAAGGGATTTGTATGACACACAAGGCTCTTATACTTATTGGAAAGGCATTAACCCGTCTGCCGTTCTCACGGTGGTCATTGGAACGATCGTTTACTGGGCACTCTATAATCCATTGACTTTTGAAGCAAGTGACTTTTTCCTTTATACAGCTGCCGGAATTCCAACATACTTTGTCGCTTTAGTCACCTACTATGTTTCATCTAAATACATTTTCCGTTATGAAGTTGACATGGTGCGTCCATCCGTGGAATTAAAGGAAGCTAAGTAGAAAAAAACTCACTTTAAAGAATCTAGGGAACGAGAGGAGATTGTTCAATGTTTACACAAAGTTTAGATTTCAAAACAACAGATTTAGATACATTCCCATTTCCATTCACTTCAGGTAACTATCGTTATTCAAACGACTTGAAAAAACTCTCAAACGTTAACTGTATTGAAGTTACACCAGAATACAAACTCCAAGTGGAAACGAAGCGTCGTCTCCTTGAAGAACAGCCGCATATAAGGTTTCAATCTTTTTCACACACAATGGAAATGCAATGGGAAGTGTTGGAAATGCTGATTGACATGGCAGCTGATCGCTATCCGGAGCATTTCGAGGTCATTAAAGATGGTGACAAATGGACTTTCAAGAACCACATTTTCGGGGAAACCGATTCATTCGTGTATGGCGATGCCAGCACGCTTCCAAATGAGCCGCTTGACTATATAGGCCGCCATTTCCATAATGATTTTGTTTTAATGGTTCATCGCGATATTAATTTCTATTTGGAAGTGGGTCAAGTTTCATACGCTGCACTCTTCTCGGCTAACTGGAATAAAGGGATGTCCTTTGATGAGATACATGCACCTGTTCCATTCGTATCACGGAAAGGAGATGAACTCGCAGATCGCGTTCGTAAGTTTTTATTATCCATCGAGCCAGGAAAGCCATGGACACGCATCAATTGGAACCTGATGGCGGACCGTTGGGATGTCAACTATGAAACGATGGATGTCTGGGGACCGCAACGTTCTGAAATAACTCAGGAAAATGCAGGTAAACTTGTTCGTTTGCGTGTTGAAGAACAAAAATTTTATCGCATGCCACGAAGCAACGCCATTCTATTCGTATTGAATACTCAATTCCTGCCGCTAGAGGATTTGACATTGCGCCAGGAGTGGTTTGATCTAACATATAGCGTACTGCAGGATATTCCCGGACCAATGGCTGAATACAAAGGAATTGCCCCATTCCTACCACAATCGGTCGAATATTTGAGGAGTATCGATGAAAAGAAAAAAGCGAAGATAAACAATAAGTAGGAGGATAGGGCCTTGTACAATAGTCCAGTATTGTTTGATAAATCCATTACGATCGTAAACAAATTTACCCCTCGGAATGAACGAAGAAAGTTTGTCGTCATTTCCGATCAAGCCGGATATGATCAGGCGAAAAGTTTCACTTCTGAAATTGCAGGTACAGTGCCTATTGAATGTCTATCCATTAACGGAATGGAAGATAAAGAGGAGATTAAGAGAGTCATACTGTCACAAAAGATGGGCACCCAATTTTATATTGCGGCTGCATGGAACAATGCCGTGATGATCTTCTCGCTCGGAGTGGAGGCTGGTCTATCTGAAGCTGAGATCCAGACGGTGATTATCGGGCCTAAACGACGTTACGTATATTGCATGAAATGTTTCGAAGTGTCGGAAGTCGAAGAAGAATCAGAAATTGCAGAATGTGACCATTGCAAAGCCAGTCTTGAAATAGGTCCTTTTTATTCAATCGTACGGGAAGGTTATATTGGTTACCCATACATCCCGATCGGAAAAGAAGAAGTAGGGAGCTGATCATCATGCGGGTAGTAGGAAATATTCAAATGAAAGTAAACAAGATCATTCAAGAAACTCCATTCGTGAAACAGTTCGAGTTGATTCCAGTTGATGGAAAGCCGTTGCCTGCATTTACAGGCGGTTCGCATTTGACCACTTACATGCCGGCTGGAGATAAGATTTTCGAGCGAGAGTACTCCCTTATCAGCAACCCAAGGGACCGCAATAAATATGCGATTTCCATTCGGCGTGATGAGGCATCACGCGGAGGTTCGGCTTTCTGGCATGATCAAGTAAAGATAGATTCCAGGTTGGAAGTCAGTTTTCCTAAAAATAACTTCCCTCTCAGCTTTCGAGCTAAGCATCATGCTTTTTATGCAGCTGGAATCGGCATAACCCCCTTTCTGGCAATGATGGAAGACATGGCCGCCGAAGGGCAAACCTTCGAACTCCATTATGCTGCACGCACTCCGGAGTTATGTGCTTTTTATGATCTGCTGAAAGCCAAATACAATGATCAATGCACCTTTTATTTTTCACAGGCAGAAGACAAACGCAGAATGATGCCCGAGACGATGATGGATCATCGCATTGGCACGCACGTCTATTTTTGCGGACCAATCGAGATGGTGCAAGAGTATCGAAAAGCTGCCAGTTCCTATGGTTATCCGGAACATGCCATCCACTTCGAATTATTTGCGGCAAAAAATGATGGGGCGAGAAATCCTTTCATCGTTGACCTTACGGAAAGCGATCGGTCCATCCGCGTTCAGGAGGGTGAAACACTGCTTGATGCGCTTTTAAGGGAAGGAATCGATGCACCTTATTCTTGTAAAGTAGGCGGGTGCGGAAGTTGTGAGGTGGATGTTGCAGAAGGTGAAGTGGATCACCGTGATTTCTTCCTTAGCGAAGAAAACCGTCAAACACGGAAATCAATCCTGACATGCTGCTCACGTGCGAAGGACGACAGACTGGTCTTAAAACTGTAACGATTAAATCCCGTACAGATTATAAAAAAATAATGAAAACCGGAGGAATGAAACATGACAATATTAGAAACGGCAGTATTAGAGCTTAAAAATTACATCGACGGTAAGTGGCAGACCTCATCTTCAAATGAAGTAATCCCGGTAATCAATCCTGCAACACAGGAAGTCATCGCAAAAGCTCCGCGTGCCACCAAAGAAGATACAGAAAGGGCAATCTCAGTAGCGAAGGCAGCCTTTGAAAGTGGAATCTGGTCTGGCCTAACAGCACAGGAGCGTGCTTCCTACCTATATAAAATCGCTGATAAAATTGATGAACGTGCCGAAGAGTTAACGATTCTTGAAACAATGGACAACGGGAAACTTAAAGCAGAGGCAGGTTTCGATATTGCTGATGCCGCCGCGTGTTTCCGTTACTACGCTGGTTTGGTCCTTCATCCAGAAGGGGAAACGTATCAAGTTCCCGCACCCGTGCAAGCGATGGTTGTTCGTGAGCCAGTAGGTGTAGCCGGTTTGATTGTACCTTGGAATTTCCCACTTCTAATGAGTGTCTGGAAAATCGCACCGGCGCTTGCGGCAGGAAACAGCATTGTATATAAACCGGCTGAAGTAACACCTGTAACAGCAATGAAATTATTCGAAATCCTGGAGGAAGCAGGCATCCCGAAAGGTGTGGCTAATATGGTGATGGGCCGCGGCACCGTTGTCGGTCAAACCATCGCGGAAAGCAACGATGTTGACATTGTTTCATTTACAGGAAGTACGGATGTTGGGCGCTCCATCATGAAGGCGGCAGCGGGCAACTTAAAGAAAATTTCCCTTGAGCTTGGCGGTAAATCACCTAACATCGTTTTTGCAGATGCAGATTTAGAGACAGCCGTCGATTATGGATTATTTGGCATCTTCTTCGGTGCCGGTCAAGTTTGTTCATCAGGCAGCCGAATTCTAGTTGAAGAAAGTATTTATGATGAATATGTAAAGCGCTATGTTGAACGCGCAAATAAAATTAAAGTTGGACCTGGACTTGCAGAAGACAGCAACATGGGGGCCATTGTCAGCGAAGCACAAATGATTAGCATTTTGAACTATATTGAAATCGGCAAACAGGAAGGTGCGACACTTGCGGCAGGCGGGTACCGTCTTGTTGATGACGGTCTTGACAAAGGGTACTTCATTGCACCGACTGTCTTCACCGATGTAACACCTGACATGCGCATCGTACAAGAGGAGATCTTCGGTCCAGTCGTTGTCATTCAAAAGTTCAAAGATGAAGAAGAAGCTATTAAACTGGCAAATGATACAGACTACGGACTTGCAGGCGGCGTCTTCACGAACGATGGAGCAAAAGGATTGCGTGTGATCAAGAAGGTACGGGCAGGCATCACATGGGTAAATGATTATCATCCAACATATGTCGAGGCACCATGGGGCGGTTACAAACAGAGCGGGATTGGACGCAGTTTAGGAAAATACGGTTTGGACGAATACCAGGAAATTAAACAAATCAACATCAATCTCGATGTAAAACCCGTCGGCTGGTTTCCAAAATAATCATATGATTAGAGAGGAGACAAACTACTTACCATAATTTAACCAAAGGGGTCCGGAAGTGAAAAATATCGCCCCCTTATGGAATTTCCTTTGAAATTTTGTCCAAGGTTAATCAATGGCAGGTTCGCTGGCTAAAGTAATCATTTCAAGTTGATCTCGGAATAGAATCATGTTTAAAAAGCATACACATCACCTTAAGCTTTTAACCTACTAAAAGAGTTCTATCAAAGTTGTTTGGAACGGAATGTATGAAACTCCTGCTGGAAAAGCGCGTCCAAGGGAGACAACGCATGCGCAAAGGGCGCCCCGAAGAGGCTACCGGACCGCCCGCGGAAAGCGAGTGCCTGGAGAGGAAATCAGATCAGATTTTACTAACCTTCAAAAAAGTTCCGGTTGATTTCAGAAATCCAGTAAGGTTGCATTACTAATAAAAAAGTAAAAAATCATGTAGTATAACCAAATTTTTTAAAAATCAAGGGTCAGAGTGAGAGCATTCGGCCCGGTCAGACAATAAATTAATTCAAGAAAAGTCAGTTCACTTAGATTTTTTCTAAAAAACATTCCAGTTGATTGGAACGGAAGGTACGAGACTCCTGCGGGAAAAGCGCGTCCAAGGGAGACCCCGCAGGCACAAAGGTGCCGAGGAGGCTCCCGGACCGCCCGCGGAAAGCGAGTGCCTGGAGAGGAAATCAACGTTCAATTTGTCTACAATCTGAAACCTAATCCAAATACGGATTAGGTTTTTTCAAATTGTCGAGAAACTTTTTAAAACACTTAACAAATAGTTCTTAACCCTTAAAGTATCTGAAATTAAAAAATCTCAAGGAATGAGCCATTTCGTAGGCATTTTTATTATGCAACAAAAGGACAAGTTTTCCTATGATGATTGAAAATGGATTTGAGCATAAAAAACACCATTGATATGATAAAAGTAACATACCATTGCTATTTATCGTTTTAATCAGAAATAGGGCAATGAGATTGAATCGTTTTACCGGTACAGCATTTATTCTTGGTGTCGTTGATTGTCGTACATAGTATCATTAAAAAGAAAAAGGAAAAAACATTACAATAATGCTCACACAATATAAGTTAATAAGTTTATTGCCTTCTTTAATATGAAAAGACTAGGAAGCCGACAGGACCTTCAAAAAGTCTTCAATCAAGGAGGAATCGTTCTATCAAATATTAAAGGCCAGCCAGGGAGTGGATATTGATGACTAAGTTTTATTCGGATATGACAGTGGAGGAAGCAATATCTTGTTTCCCGATAGGAAGCACTGAAGTGGAAGTTTTGGATGATTCAGAGGATTTCATCGGATTTTTGACAATAGAGGCTTTATCAGCGGCAGTGCAGCAGAGTGATTTGACGAAGCCCATTTCTCATTTCATTACGGTTAATGCACCGCTGCAAAATTTACGGAATTACTCAATACCATATGATCAATTTCAAGCATTCTTTGAGAGTGATTTATGCAGGGTTGTTTTTAATGCTCTGTATGATGGCGTGTATATCACGGATGGTGATGGAACGACATTATTTATCAATCAAGCCTATCAACGTATTACTGGAATAAGAGAAGAGGAAATCATCGGAAAACCGATGAGTTATTTAATTGAGCAAGGTATGATATCTGTTTCAGCTTCATTGGATTCCATTCGAACGAAGAATCAAGTTACTTTGACACAAAGAATTCGAAATGGAAGGAAGATTATCGTATCGGCCACACCTATTCTATCGCCACAGAATGAAGTCATATTTGTCATAAATAGTGTCAGGGATATTACTGAATTAATCCGGATGAAGTATACGATTGACAGCCAAAAGTTATCTTTCCAACCTATTTCCCAATTATTGCCTGGATCGGAACAGGTCAATTTACAGGAAATAATCATTGGTCCTTCTACAACTCCTTTATTCAAACTGGCTGATAAAGTGGCTAAAACGGATGCGAAGATCTTGTTACAGGGGGAAACGGGAGTAGGGAAGAGTTTAATCGCCAAGTACATACATGCCAAAAGCTCCAGAAAGGAAAAAATTTTCCTTGAATTAAATTGCGGAGCCATTCCAGCGAACTTGGTGGAATCTGAACTTTTTGGATATGAACCAGGGGCATTTACCGGATCCCTTAAGAATGGAAAAATGGGGATTTTTGAAAAAGTGAATGGTGGCACGTTATTTTTGGACGAAATTGGGGATTTACCTTTAGAGTTACAGGTGAAACTTTTGAAAGTGGTAGAAGAAAACAAGTTTATGAGAGTGGGTTCTACCGAAATGAAAGAAGTGGATGTCAGGTTAATTACAGCCACCCATCGTGATCTGGCCTCCCTCGTGCAAGAAGGATCCTTCCGCGAAGATCTTTATTACCGGCTTAATATCGTTTCCTTTGAAGTCCCGCCTTTACGCCAGAGAAAGGAAGAAACGATCCCGCTTTTAGAAATGTATTTGAAAAAATTCAATGAAAAATATAAAGAGAAGAAAAAGATGACACCGGAATGCTATGAATGGCTGACGAACTATTCGTGGCCTGGCAATATACGTGAGCTTGCGAGTCTTGCAGAGCGGCTGGTCGTCACGACATATGATGATACGATTGATTTACCTAATTTACCATCTTTCATCCAGCCGGTCTTATCAAAAAAAACGACAACACATTCTTTGAAGGAAGCCGTTTCCGAGCTGGAGCGTTCACTGATATTGAATGCGATGAAAAAATATGGGACTACAAGGGCCGCCGCCATCTCTTTGGATATCAGTCAAAGCGCTTTGGTGCAAAAAATGAAAAAATTTCACATTCGATTAGAAAACGAATCGAATTAGTTTTTTTGATTTGATTTCTACTCATTATTGATCCTGTTACCCATGAAAAAAAGGGTATCTCCCTTATGAATTAAGCGTTTTCACTTTGGCATGATTCCTGCATTAGTAAAAACATGAAAGGGGAGATAACCATGAATATTTCTATTTTTTCTATGGCTAACAAATTGGTGACAGGAGCAGACTCTTTACAGCAGCTGACTGATGAGGCTACGCGATTAGGGATGAGGAATCCGTTGATCGTTACAGATAAAGTTTTAGTGGGTGCCGGGGTTGTACAAAGGGTTGAGGATTTACTTTCATCAGCATACGGTATTTTCTCGGATGTGAATCCAGAACCGGAAATTGAAATCGTTGAGCATTGTGTACGGACAATCAAGGACGGAAAACATGATGGACTGATTGCGGTAGGAGGTGGAAGTGCGATTGATATTGCAAAAGCCTCTTCTGTCATGGCTACGAATTCAGGCAGCATCGAGACCTATTTCGGTACGAACTTGATTGAAGTTCCAGGTCTCCCTTTAATAGCTATACCCACGACGGCAGGGACCGGGTCAGAAGTGACGAATATTTCGATTTTATCGGACAAGAAAGAACAGGTAAAGAAGGGAATCGTAAGTCCGTACCTTTTACCGGATGTAGCGATTGTATCACCCGTCATGACGCTGACTTGCCCGCCAAGTGTGACTGCTGCGAGCGGAGTGGATGCACTTGTTCATGCCGTAGAGGCCTATATTTCCAAATTTGCGTCGCCCGTTACAGATGCCTTGGCAATTGGGGCCATGAAGTTAATCGCTGTACATTTACCAAAGGCTTATGCTGCGCCGGATAATCTGGAAGCACGGGAAGCGATGATTACTGGAAGCCTAATGGCAGGGTTAGCTTTTGGCAATGCAGGTGTTGGAGCTGTTCATGCCTTAGCTTATCCGCTTGGAGGCCGCTTCCATTTATCACATGGAGTCAGCAATTCATTATTACTGCCATTTGTCATGAAGTGGAATAAAATTGCCTGTTTGGAAAGGTTTCGCGACATTGCTGAAGCACTTGGAGAGAAAGTCAATCATTTAAATGATGATGAGGCAGCGGATAAAGCGATAGAAGCGATGACCAGAATATGTCGCTATGTTGATATACCACAGTCACTAAGTGAATTTGAGATTCCTGAATCGGCTTTAAGTGAAATGGCTGCCGAAGCCATCAAACAAGTCCGTTTACTTCGCAATAATCCCCGTGCATTAAACGTTCGGGATATCGAAAAAATATACCGTTCAGCCTATGGCTTTTAAGTGGAGGAAACATTATGAAATGGAAAAAACGCCGCTACGGAGAAGAGACATCGTATATACCTGCGGGACCTTTTAAGATTAGACTGCCATTTGTCCATTATCGTTTTGAGTGGCCTGACTACGTTCAAGGATTATTGATGTGTGCAGTTGACCTTGGAGCGATAACGCTGCTTGCAGACCATCTCGGTATGCCTTTTGACGTGGCTCTAGCCGTCGTTATCTTGAATGGATTATTATACTTGGCGCATCATTTACTCGGGGACCCGGTTATACCAGGTTGGATTACACCTGCGGTTCCATTGCTTGTATTATTCGTCGGGCAATTTCCGGAGGGGCCTGATCGGGTCTATGCACTGGTTGCGTTTCAATTAACATTAGGTATTTTATCGATATTGCTAGGAATGACCGGACTTGCCAGTAAGGTCGTGCGACTAGTGCCGAATGCAATCAAATCAGGCATTATTTTAGGGGCGGGTATTGGTGCTGTCGTTTCCATTTTTGAAGTGGGTGGAAAGTTTGATTTATTTCCTTATACAATTAGCATTTGTATCGGCTTTGCTTTTTATCTGCTTTTTTCGAAAAGTTTTGGAAAATTGAAAATGCGAAATAAAGCTTGGGTATTCATAGGGAATTTAGGGATATTGCCGGCAATTTTACTCGCGGTCTTTGTAGCCCCGATTTTTGGAGAAGCAAAATGGCCTGATATCCAATGGGGATTCAGCAGTCCGGATTTTGCTACGCTATGGTCAGACTATACTGTTTTCGGTTTAGGTTTTCCTGCCTTGACCTTCTTTTTAAGTGCGATTCCAGCTGTTTTTGCTACTTATTTAGTCGTATTCGGGGATGTGCTCAAAACAAAAGCGCTGCTTTCTGAATCCGATGAGGTCAGGGAAGATGAAAAGGTGGACTATAATCCAAACAGAGCCCATTTAATTTTTGGCGGCCGAAATGTGATCATGAGTTTTATCGGACCTGATATAACAATGTGCGGTCCGTTGTGGGCAGCCATGCAGGTCGTGGTTGTGGAACGGTTCAAGAATGGCAAGAAAGCGATGAATTCTTTCTTCGGCGGTGCCGGCTCGTTCCGTTGGGGTACGAATACAGGGTTATTCCTATTGCCGGTAGTCAGCCTGGTGGAACCCATTCTCGGTGTCGCCTTGGCCTTGACGCTTTTGGTTCAAGGATATGTTAGCGTACGCGTAGGCGTGATGCAGGCGAAGAGCCAACGCGACCTCGGAATTGCAGGTGTCGTTGCTGCCATCCTTGTTATAAAAGGTGCTGGCATGGCGTTTGCTGCAGGCATTCTATTATGTGTCCTATTATATGGCAAGGACTTTTTCAAAGGAGAGAATGATAAGACTTTTACAGATCATGGAGAAGAAGAGGAGAGTAAGGCATCATGAAAAAAGTAGTGGAAAAATGGCCAATTTATATTAATGGCGCACCTATTCATACAGAAAGTCATTTTGTAGTGGAAAATCCAGCAACATTGGAGCCTGTGGGCTATGTTCCGGACGCTAACGAAAAAGAGGCAAAGGCTGCTGTGGATGCAGCTCAAGCTGCTTTTCTGACTTGGTCGAAAACGAGTGCATACCATAGGGCGGAATTACTAGAGAAATGGTACACCATCATTGAGAACAGGCTGGATGAAATCGCAACGATCATGACCCTGGAACAAGGAAAGCCATTGGCAGAGGCAAAAGGTGAAATGAAGTATGCCTCAAGTTTCGTGAAATGGTTCGCTGAAGAAGCAAAGCGCAACTATGGGGAAATCATACCAGCCTCCGTTGCATCAAAGCGTATTTTAGTGCAAAAGCAGGCAGTCGGTGTCATTGCTGCCATTACCCCGTGGAATTTTCCTGCTGCCATGATCACGAGAAAAGTGGCGCCAGCTCTTGCTGCGGGATGTACCGTGGTCATAAAACCCGCGGAACAAACGCCTTTGACAGCTTTGCTATTGGTTGAAAGTGCTCATGAAGCGGGCATTCCGGCTGGTGTGATAAATATTGTAACTACACAAAAACCGGGAGATGTATCAGACGTGTGGATGAATGATTCACGTGTTAAGAAGATCACATTTACCGGCTCCACTCCAGTAGGGAAATATTTAATGAAAAAGGCGGCAGAAACAGTGAAAAAAGTCTCGCTTGAACTCGGTGGATTGGCTCCGTTCATCATTGCTGAGGATGCGAATATCGAAGAAGCAGTAAATGGTTTGATTCAATCGAAATTCAGGAATGCTGGACAAACATGTATTTGTGCGAACAGGATATTCGTCCATGAGACAATTGAACAGCCGTTTTTACAAGCTTTCGAACAAGCCGTTTTAGCTTTGAAGGTTGGAAATGGAATGGAAGGAGCCGATCTTGGTCCATTGATAGATGGAGCTGCAGTTAAAAAGGTTCGGCTTCAATTGGAGGATGCTGCAAGTAAGGGGGCCATCCTCCATAACACCTCAAAAGTCGATGAACAACAAGGCCATTTCATAGCACCAGCCATACTTTCCAATGTAACGGATGATATGCTGTGCATGCAGGAAGAAACGTTTGGGCCAATTGCGCCAGTCAGTACATTCAAAACCGATCAAGAAGCGATAGATCGAGCCAATAACACGAATTTTGGCTTGGCAGCTTATGTGTATACCGAGTCACTTAATAAGGCGGTTGCCTACTCGGATGCACTTGAATATGGGATTGTCGGTATTAATGACAGTGCCCCATCCACTGCACAAGCGCCATTTGGAGGCATGAAGGAAAGCGGTATAGGCAGGGAAGGCGGACACTACGGCATGGATGAATATTTAGAAGTGAAGTATGTCTCCATGCAGCTTGGCAAGTAAAAAAACAGAAGGGTCCGCCATGATTCTTAAGGCAAAAAAAGAGTGGAAGGCACATCAATTATCGATGTGCCTTCCACTCTTTTTCAATGGTTAAAATGCATTTTTACGTCCATTCAGATAGGAAGGAGGAAAGGTCATGTTTCCAAGGATGACATCGAAGTCAGCACCGGTAGCCTTGGGAACGTTACTTGTATGACCATGGAAAGTCTCATTTGCAAGTAATGCAAAGGCCACCGCTTCTTTCGCTTCAGAAGAGTATCCCAACTCTTCTTGAGTCAAAACTCGAATAGAATTTCCAAGCAGTGATTGAATCATGTTTAATAACGTTTTGTTATAGCTGCCACCGCCGCCAATGATCACTTCTTCAATACTGGTTTTTGGAAAGATGAAATTTCGATAGTTTTCCACAATGGACTTTGCTGTGAACATTGTTACTGTTGCCAAAATATCTTGGTTTGGAAGCGATTCAAACATCTTTAATAGTTTTACTACATATTGCTTTCCAAACAATTCCCTGCCCGTTGATTTTGGTGGAGGGCTCATAATATAAGGATGACTGATACAATAAGATAAAAGTTCGTCATTGATTTGTCCTTGTTTAGCTATGTTTCCACCTTCGTCATAGCTTATATTGAACAATTGGCGGCATACTTCATCAATGATCATATTCCCAGGCCCTGTATCAAAAGCGTACATGTCATCCAAAGATGCTTGCTTGGGTAAGACGGTTACATTTCCAATGCCACCTATGTTTTGAAGTAATCGTCCCTTTGCTTCACTTCTATAAAGAATGTATTCGGTAAAAGGAACAAGAGGAGCTCCTTGTCCACCAGCAGCCATGTCCATCGTCCGGAAATTAGAGATTACAAGTGTGTTTGTATCATGAGCAATTACTGCAGCTTCCCCAATTTGCAAAGTGGAGGGTATATAATTTTGTTCTTTTAAAGGCTGGTGGTAAATGGTTTGTCCATGGGATCCAATAAGATCAAGTTTATTAATGGGAAGTCCAGCTTTATGACAAACTTCCTTTACGGCATTGGCAAATAATTTCCCTAATTTAAAATTCAAACTGCATATTAACTGCACATTGGATGTATCTGCAGATAAAGACTGCATAATTTCTTTTTCAATTTCTTTTGGAAACGGGCATGTCATGAACTCAATCATTTCGATTTCAGTTTCGAGTCCACTTTTATTCACCCGAACGAGTGCGGCATCAATTCCATCCAGTGATGTTCCTGACATTAATCCAACTATGTACATCGTCATTCCACCTACTTCGATTCTTTTTTCATCCTGATATAGCATAATATACAACAGTGTATGCTATTAAGATAAAACCTTTTCCAATATATTGTTTATGGTTGCTTTACGTCCATTGTTCACTGAGAAGGGCCTTTTAAACTATAATGCTATTTCCTGAAGATCATTGTACTTTTATATCAATCTGTTTAGTTTGTTTGCTTTCATTGTGGGTGCGGTCCAATGCTGTCACAACATATGTGTAAGTCTTTCCTTTTTCTACACTGCCGTCATTAAACAATTGACTTGTATTTTCCTTATGCACTGTGGCAAGTAAGTTCGTTGAATCTTCAATGTTTCCTTTTTTCTTCCCATCAAAACGATAAATGGCATAATAGGTTGCATCTGATTGCTTATGATCTTGAATTTCGAATTGTATCCCATCTCCTGATTGTGTGGCCTTGCTCACCTTTGGGGCCTTTGGTGCATGATCATCAATCCAAGGCATGGCTGGAACCAATGCGGGATGCTTATAAATATCCTCGCTTAAGCGATCCGCTATCCCAAGAGGGTTTTTCCGTAAATCCTTGGCACTGAAATGCATGCTTCCATCAAATTCCTTATATGTTCGATTCAGTTTTAACTGGTTGGGCATTTCTTCAGGGTTGAACCAGTTTTGCACACCATTGGACTCTGTATTAATTTTATAGTCTCCCTGTCCAATATAGAGTTGAACATTTTTTCCTGCGACTTCTTTTGTCCACCAATCTAGAAGTTTGGCATAGTCAGCTACTGGCAATCCTATATTCCAATATAATTGAGGGGCAATATAATCAATGTATCCATTATTGATCCATGTTCGGGTATCTGCATATAAATCATCATAATTCGTTTGTCCAGCGGCAGTGTCAGAACCTGTGGGATCAACTGCTTTGTTGCGCCAAACTCCAAATGGACTTATACCAAACTTCACAAAAGATTTTTCTGCCTTGATTTCTTCGTTTATATTCTTAACAAGGTTATTTACATTATCCCTGCGCCAATCTTCAACATTTGTAAATCTATCTGCTCCATATTTTTGATAGGAAATATCATCTGGGAAAGGTACTCCTGCAATCTTGTAAGGATAGAAATAATCGTCCATATGGACTGCATCGATATCATAATTCTTAACAACTTCCAATATTCCATCGATCACAAACCGTTGTACGCCAGGAATGCCTGGGTCAAAGTACAATTGCTGTCCATATGGTATGACCCAATCCGGATGCTTTCTAGCAGGATGAGATTCTGGAAGATTATCAATATCCGCTATTTCAGCTGTTTTACCTAAAGGCATCGTAATGCGGTACGGATTAAACCACGCATGGAATTCCATATTACGATCATGTGCCGCTTCTACCATGAATGCAAGAGGGTCATACCCAGGATCTTTTCCTTGGACCCCTGTTAAATATTTTGACCAAAGACCGTATTCAGAAGGATAAAAAGCATCCGCAGTGGGTTTGATTTGCATAACGACAGCATTCATCCCCATCGCTTTTTGTTCATCCAAATATTTTATGAATTCTTCTTTCTGTGCTGATATGGATAAACCAGGTTTGGACGGCCAGTCAATATTTAACACACTTGCAATCCAAGTTGCCCGCAGTTCCTGTTTTACATAAGTGGTTGCTTGCGGGATTGTCCCTGATTCTGCATTTGCAATCAAATCAGCTGGAAGGAGAAGTGATCCTCCCACCAAAGCGGCTAGTGCCAATGAACCCAATTTTATCTTTGTAATTCTTTCATGCATCAATAGTACAACCTCATTTCATTACTAATATTTATATTTAATTATTTGTAAGCGTTAACAAATAATGAATATATGAATTTGTCATCTATGAATAGTGAGATAAGATCTAACAATAAAAAGAATCGTAGGTTTGGTTCACTAAATGGCTACTCGGTTTACATTTTTTATTTTTAGCAGAAAGATAACAATCAATTAGTTATCTTACTTTTATATTAAAATTAAATTTTAAAAATGTATATACAATATTGAAATTAAATTTTAATAGTGATATAGTCTCTTTAGCTAATAAAGTTTCACCTTTCACCACTGAAATAAAAAAGGATGATATGTATGCTAGAGCATTTAACGACAGAGAGTCGTAATGAAAAGACCATGAGTTTAGATGAAATGGGAACTCTTGAATTTTTAGAAGTGATGAACGAAGAAGACATTAAAGTTGCCCATTGTGTAAAAAAAGAACTTCCGCAAATTTCTAAAGCTGTGGACATGATCGTTGAAGCCATGAATAAAAACGGCAGATTAATTTACATGGGTGCAGGAACAAGCGGGCGCATCGGTTTATTGGATGCAGTAGAATGTCCCCCGACATTCAATACCGATCCGAGTGAAGTAGTGGGTCTCATAGCTGGTGGGGAAAAGGCTTTCATTAAGGCGGTTGAAGGTGCTGAAGACAGTTTTGAATTAGGTCCTGAAGATTTGAAGAAAATCGAATTGACAAACAGGGACGTCGTAGTGGGCATTGCAGCTAGTGGACGCACTCCATATGTTATTGCTGGATTGGAATATGCCAATCAAGTTGGTGCAGGAACTGTGTCGATAAGCTGTAACAAAGGTTCCGAAATAGGTAAGATTGCAAAAGTTGCGATTGAAGTGGTAAATGGGCCTGAAGTCCTGACGGGTTCTACACGTTTAAAAGCTGGAACATCGCAAAAGTTAGTATGCAATATGCTTTCCACCGCCTCAATGGTTGGAGTTGGAAAAGTTTATGGGAATTTAATGGTAGATTTACAGTTAACTAATGAAAAGCTGGTTGAACGTGCAAAACGTATTATCATGGATGCTACTGACTGCAGCTATGAAATTGCAGATGAATTTTTAGAAAAGGCACATGCCCAGCCTAAAATCGCCATTGTCATGATTTTAACGAATGTATCATATGAAGAAGCGTCAAATCGTTTAGTGAAGGCACAAGGATTCATAAGAAAAACGATTTAACGCTTTTTATAAAAAAAAATCAAAAAATTGGAGGAACAAATAATGAAGGTATTATTCGTATGTTCAGGTGGAATGTCCAGTGCAATCGTTGTAAGCGCTTTAAAAAAGGAAGGGGAAAAACAGGGTATAAACATAGAAGTATTGGCGGTCGGCACACAAGAATTCGATGCAGAAGTACGAAATGGCTGGGATGTTGCGATGGTAGCTCCGCAAGTCAAACATCGTTTCGACGGCTTTAAGGCTTCTGCAGATGAAGCGGGCGTCCCATGTGAAGCCATTCCAGCTCAAGCCTACAGCCCTCTTGGCGGACCTAAGCTACTTAAACTTGTAACGGAACTAGTAAAATAATAAACGGACCACTATTCTTATCACTAAACGTAAAAGGGGAAAACACGAATGGACAAGTTTGTAGCTTTTTTAGAAAATAATCTTTCAACACCTATGGCTAAATTGTCTGAGCAAAAGCATTTACGCGCAATTAGGGATGGTGTGGTTTCCGCGTTACCATTCATCATCTTTGGCAGTTTATTCTTGATCATTGCATTTCCGCCCGTTGCAGCAGATACTGCATTAGGTGAATGGTCTGCAAAACATATAGCTGAAATTTTAATTCCATATCGATTAACGATGTTTATCATGACGCTATATATTACTTTTGGTATTGGCTACAGCTTATCTCAAAGCTATAAACTTGATCCGCTATCTGGAGGTTTACTATCATTGGCAGCCTTCTTGTTCACAATTGGTGTAAAAATGATGGACGATGTGGGGTTTGTTTTGCCAATGACAAATCTCGGTGGCCATGGCCTTTTTGTAGGAATGCTTGTATCCATTTTTGCTGTCGAAATTCTACGTTTTTGTAAAACAAAAAATATCACGATTAAAATGCCGGATTCTGTTCCAACTTCAGTAGCCCGTTCATTTGAAGCATTAATTCCAGTTTCAATTGTCCTGCTTGTCATGACTTTAATTACAGTCGTTTTTGCTGTTGATTTACATTCACTTGTTGATAAAGCGGTTGCACCGCTCATCAGTGCTGGCGATACATTGCCAGGTGTATTAATTCCAGTATTTTTGATTACATTCTTCTGGTCATTTGGTATTCACGGCGTATCGGTAGTAGGTGCCGTAGCTCGTCCGGTATGGGAAGTATACTTGGGGAATAACTCGGCAGCAGTTGCAGCTGGAAAGGCAATTCCCCACATAGCACCTGAAACATTCTTCCAATGGTTTATTTGGATTGGTGGATCTGGTGCAACATTGGGATTAGTAATAGCCATGCTCTTAACGGCGAAGTCCAGCTATAGTAAAGCAATGGGGAAAGCAACAATTGTGCCGAGCATTTTTAACATCAATGAACCTGTTATCTTTGGGATGCCGATTGTACTAAACCCGGTACTGATTATTCCATTCATCATTACACCGCTGATTGGAGCAACACTTGCATATATAGCAACGTCCATCGGACTTGTGAACCCGACATATGTAATGGTTCCCTGGACATTGCCCGCTCCAATAGGTGCCTACCTTTCAACGGGCGGGGATTGGAGAGCCATTGTTCTCGTGATGGTGAATTTAACCATTTCGGTCCTTATATATCTGCCATTCTTTAAGATGTACGATAAAAAGCTTTTAGCACAGGAAAACATGGTAGAAACAACGGATAATAAAAATATCGCTTTATAAGGAATACCTAAAAGGGAGTTTGGGACTAATGCTCCAAACTCCTTTTATAAATTGAGAGGAGGAAAGGACATGAATTCAACATCCAGAATTCACTTTTTTAGTTACAAAAGTGCCTTTCTATTTTTTGGCTTCATTCTTGTTTTTAATTTTATCTTTAACAGATTAATGGATGCCTTTGAGATAAATAAACAATTATCACTGTACTTAGGAAATACCTTTGCCATAAGCGCAGGATTGACGATGGTTGTTTGTTTTGTTGAAGGTAAGTTTAAAAACAAGAAACAAGCAACGCTATTATTCTTGTCTTTATTAGCGGTAAGTGCACTGGTTTGTTATGCAATAATCTATAAATGAATGAAGAATCCAGATTAGCTTACGATGAGGTGTTGGGGAAATGGAAATGGAAAAAGGGCTGAAGATTGCCACAATCGGTGGAGGCTCCAGTTATACGCCAGAATTAATAGAAGGATTTATAAAACGATATGATGAGTTGCCTATTAGGGAACTGTGGTTAGTGGATATTGAGGCAGGAAAAGAAAAACTGGAGATTGTAGGAACCTTGGCAAAACGGATGGTTGAAAAAGCAGGACTTCCAATGGAAATACATCTAACGTTAGACCGCCGTCAAGCCTTGCAAGATGCTGATTTTGTCACAACTCAAATGAGAGTGGGTTTACTTGATGCACGAATCAAGGACGAGAGGATCCCGTTGGAATTAGGATTAATTGGTCAAGAAACAAATGGGGCAGGAGGATTGTCCAAGGCATTACGAACGATACCCATACTTCTGGAAATTGCAGAAGAAATGGAGGAGCTCTGCCCTGATGCATGGTTAATTAACTTCACAAATCCAGCGGGGATGGTAACGGAAGCCCTGCTCCGCTACAGTAAACATAAAAAAGTCATTGGAGTATGCAATGTTCCATTTAATATGCATATGTCTATTTCTAGCATGCTTGGTGTCGATATGAAGAGAGTGCACATAGATTTTGCCGGTTTAAACCACATGGTATTCGGGATGCATGTGTTCGTTGATGATCAAGAAGTAACAGATAAAGTGCTTGAAATGCTTGGCAATCCTGAAATTCAGCTGACAATGAAGAATATTGCCCCATTGGCTTGGAACAGAAGGTTTTTGAAATCTTTAGGAGTGGTGCCTTGCCCGTACCATCGGTATTATTACAAAACAAAAACGATTTTAGAAGAAGAGTTGGAAGCATTCAAATCAGGGAAAACCCGAGCTGAAGTTGTGAAAAAATTAGAAGAAGGTTTATTTGACCTATACAAGGATGAAACCCTTGACATCAAGCCTCCACAACTAGAGCAGCGCGGTGGAGCTTACTATAGTGATGCAGCATGTAACGTCATTTCTTCTATTTATAATGATAAAAAAGACATTCAAGTGCTAAATGTACAAAACAAAGGATCGCTTACTGATATTGATTATGATTCAGCAGTCGAAGTAAGCTGTATCGTCACAAAGAATGGACCAATTCCTTTGGCTATGGGTAAATTACCCTTACAAGTGCATGGCTTGATCCAACAAATCAAATCATTTGAGAGAATTGGTGCTGAGGCAGCCGTTACAGGTTCTTATGATAAAGCGTTATTGGCTTTAACGATCAACCCGCTCATCTCAAGTGATGACCTGGCGGAAATGGTTTTACAAAAACTTTTAAAAGCGCATGAAGAATACTTACCGCGATTCTTCAGTGAAAGTGCTGTTCCATCAAGTGAATGGTGTTTTAACTAGTGAATCTGGATTACAGTAATCCAATGAACCTTCATAATCTAACATAAATGGGAGTGTAATGATATGTCAACTGAACTGAACAATAACGAAATGGAAATTTTTGAAATCATATCACATAGTGGAAATGCAAGAGGATTAGCATTTGAAGCACTGAAAGAAGCGGAAGAATTTAATTTTGAAAAGGCAGAGGAACTAATTAAACAAGGCCAGGAAGAATTGAACATGGCCCATAAAACACAAACCAAGCTCATTCAAGCAGAATTGAATGGAGTTCCAAGTGAGAAAACTTTATTGATGATTCATGCTCAAGATCACTTGATGACTGCAATGAGCGAACAAAAACTAATAGAACACATGATTCGCATAGTAAAAAAGCTAGCCCCACAACAGTAAAGAGGTGATTAAAAATGGGTAAACTCGGTATATCTATCTATCCAGAGCATTCAACCGTTGAAAAAGACATGGAATACATTGCACTTGCACACAAATATGGCTTCAAAAAGATCTTTACTTGCTTGCTTTCTGTCGAAGGAGACAAAGAGAAGATTTTAAAAGAATTTAAAGAAACGATTCATTATGCCAATCAATTGAATATGGAAGTGATGGTCGATATTGCTCCCCGAGTATTCGGTTCACTGGGCATTTCGTATAATGACTTATCATTCTTTGCAGAATTAGGCGCGTATGGAATCAGGCTGGACATGGGTTTTACAGGCAACGAAGAGTCGATCATGACACATAATCCATATGGTCTAAAAATTGAAATAAACATGAGTAATGCAACGAAGTATCTAGAAAATATCATGGATTACAAACCAAATATAGAACATTTAGTTGGATCGCACAACTTCTATCCCCATCGCTATGCAGGATTGAGCTATCCACATTTCATTAAATGCTGTGAGTCATTCAAAAAGCATAATATCCGCACGGCAGCTTTCATAAGCTCACATGCAGCAACGTACGGACCTTGGCCTATAATGGAAGGATTATGTACCTTGGAAATGCACCGGGAATTACCGATTACAACACAAGCGAAACATTTGTATGCAACAGGATTGATTGATGATGTAATCATAGCAAATGCTTACGCATCTGAAGATGAATTGAAACAGCTTAGCTTGTTAAACAGCGGTCTGTTAACATTTAATGTTAACCTTCACGAAACCATAACAGATTTGGAGAAAAAAATAGTATTGGAAGAATTCCATTTTTACCGTGGAGATGTTTCCGATTATCTAATTCGCTCGACTCAATCACGAGTGAAATATAAGAGCGAAGAATTTAAACCAACATATACGCCTGATATTAGAAGCGGTGATATATTAATTGAAAACGAGCTCTATGGACAATATAAAGGGGAATTGCAGATTGCATTGAAGGAAATGAAGAATTCGGGGAAAACGAATGTAGTAGGCCGAATAGCAGAAGAGGAGATTTTTCTCCTCGATTATTTGGAACCATGGGGGAAATTCCAATTCAATATTAATGGATCAGGGAAGGAACGGTGATATTCCTTCCTTTTTTACTGAATAGGAGAATGACATGAATTATATTATCGGTGTTGACGGCGGAGGGACCAAAACTGAAGCAGTGGCTTATGATATGGATGGTAATAAAATTAGTGAATGCAGAGCGGGGTTTGGAAACCTGCTTATTAATGAAAAACAAGCCACCGCTAACATTATACAGGCAATTGAACAAACCATGACTCCTATTGATGATGGCAGCTGCCTATACATTTGTTTAGGATTAGCCGGGTATGGAGGAGTTGAAAATCCGCAGGGCATAAAAAGTGCATTAAGCAAGGCATTTAAGGCGCCGTTCACCATTGTAAATGATGCAATTATCGCTCATGCTGCTTTGCTAAAAGGAAATGATGGCATTTTGACCATATCCGGAACGGGATCTGTAAGTATCGGCATCCATGAAGGAATCGAGAAATCGGCTGGTGGATGGGGACACATTCTTGGGGATGAAGGAAGTGGCTATTGGATCGCCATGCAGGCTTTTATAAGAATGACGCAAGAAGAGGATGAAGGGTATGAATATAGCCATTTAACCGAGTCGATACTGAAAAAACTTGGCTATGTTAATGTAATGGAACTGAAGAAATTCATTTATTCTGCCACGAAATCCGAGATAGCCGCGTTTGTTCCCCTAATAGTCCAACATGCGGAGAAGGGGGATGGCTTCTCGCAAAATATTCTGAATCAGGCCGGGTACCACCTTGCAAAACAAACGCTTGAGGTTATCAAGAAGTTAAAGTTGTGCGAGAATGTTACAATTGCATTAAAAGGTAGCATATTGTCTAATGTACCATTGGTGCAAAGCTCATTCATCAATCATATTAAACTTGAAAACCCAAATGTGAAATTTGTTTTAGAAGACGTATCAGCTACCTTGGGTTGTTACTACATAGCAATGAAGCATTTAAAGTAAGTAGATCAAGGAGAGTAAATCATATGCACGGCGAAAATATTATATTGAGAATTGAAAGTTTATTGAACCAATTGCCCAAATCAGAAAAGAAAATTGCACAATATATTTTAGAAAATCCCAAAGATATAGTAAGAATGACGATACATGAATTGGCCGACCATGCCAACGCAAGCAGTTCGGCAGTAACGAGGTTCTGTCATTCCATAAAAGTTAATAGTTTTTCAGAACTGAAGGTATCCCTATCATCCCTGATTTCCCAGCCGGAGAAAAAAGGTTTCCATGACATTGAGCCTAATGAAACAATAGCATCGATCAAAAATAAAATTGTGTCCAACTCTGTCCAGGCCATACAAGAAACGGCACATTATTTGGATGAGGCCGTTCTTGACAATATCATTGAAACCATGAGGAGTGCAGACGTGATTTATGTCTATGGCTTAGGGGCATCATGGCTCGTTGCTGAAGATATTACACAGAAATGGTTACGGTTAGGAAAGATTGTAAGTGCCAATCAAGACCCGCATATTACGGCCACTGCACTTGCTGCATCATCAAAGAATACCGTTTTTTTCTGTATATCCAATAGTGGCGAAACTGAAGAAATTCTGGAACTCGTTGATATTGCTAAAGCATATGGCATTAAAACAATTGGTTTATCGCGATTGGGGAACAATGGACTAACTAAAAAAGTTGATATGTCACTAAATCATGTCCGTGCACCGGAGGCTAAATTCCGAAGTGCTGCAA
Organism: Peribacillus sp. FW305-BF15; assembly: GCF_058783805.1. Taxonomy (NCBI): domain Bacteria; kingdom Bacillati; phylum Bacillota; class Bacilli; order Caryophanales; family Bacillaceae; genus Peribacillus; species Peribacillus sp. FW305-BF15. The sequence continues at coordinate 41,608 of NZ_JBYSYV010000028.1, forward strand.
CAAGTTCGCTATTTGCCCAATTTCTAACGGTCAGCATTATTTTCTATGCGTATGTTTCTAAATACTATAATGAAAATAAAAACGAAATTGAACGTTCAAGGGAATCGGTACTGAAATTCACAAAAAGGAATGTGGATACCTAAATGTGGGCCTAATAAAATGGATAAAATCAACGAACCTAAGTTTTAGCTTGAGATGTTTCCGATCAGGATGCCTTGTAAAAATATACATCACGATGAAAGGAAGATGTAAGCTGAATGATCCAAAAGAGTTCTCCGAGTCCCATTTATCATCAACTTGAAGAGGAGATTAGAGGAGCGATTCAAAGTCTTGAATTGGTGCCAGGAGAGATGATTCCTTCAGAAAAAGAATACACTGAAAAATATGGCATAAGCAGGATGACGGTGAGACAGGCCATTTCTAACCTCGTGAATGGCGGTTATTTATACAGACAGCGCGGAAAAGGAACCTTTGTTGCCGAACAAAAATCGGAGCCGCCCTTGCAAGGTCTGACTAACTTTACAGAGGATATGATTTCAAGAGGACTTAAACCAAGTACGCGAGTTATCAGCTTTACGGAGGTCAAGGCAGATCATGAACTTGCTGCAAATCTTGAGGTTGAAGCAGGAACTGCTATTTTCGAACTGGAACGTGTAAGGCTTGCTGATCGGTTGCCGATGGCATATGAAAAGCTATACATCCGTAAAGATCATGCCCTGGACCTTACGGAAGAAATAGCTGTAAGTGCCATTCATGATTATGTTGAAAAAAAGTTCGGCTTAAAAATCCAGCATGGCAGACAGGTAATTGAAGCCGCCATCGCTCAAAAAAAAGAGGCGGAAATGCTCGGGGTAGCTGAAGGTTCCCCTGTATTGCTGATAGATCGAAGAATTACCCTTGAAACGAATCAACCACTTGCGGTTGTCAGATCTGTCTACCGGGCTGATCGATATATATTCAAAATCAATTTGGAGCGGTTATCGTGAGCAAAATGGGAGTAATAATCCCGTTTACAAAAAGATTACTAAAAAACCCCCCCTGCCCAAATATGGACAAGGGGGGGTTAGTAGAATATCATTTTTCAAGTTTGAGAATTTGCCAGATAGAAAGGAAAGATACGGATTAACAATCCAGGACTTTCATTATTTCGCTAAGCTTTCTGTCAATCGGTTTTCTTTCCAAATGACTGTAATGCCAAGGCCAATGACGATAATGACAGCAGCGAATAGATAAGGGTAGTGGATGTTTACGTCAAAAAGCAATCCTCCCATGGATGGCCCGGCGATATTCCCTAAGCTCGTATAGGTGGAGTTCATTCCAGCAACGAATCCTTGTTCTTTTCCGGCAGCTTTTGATAAAAATGTCGTCAATGCCGGACGAAGCAGGTCAAATGCAAGGAATATGAAGCAAGTTACCACTAGTACTGCCAAAAAGCTGGAAATCATAGTGGATGCTACCGCAAAAATGGCCCCGACGATTAAACATAATTGGATAAGCTTCTTTTCGCCGAGAATATCTACCAGCTTTCCAAACATGAATACCTGTACTACAACTCCGAAAATAGAGCTTATTGTAATGATAATGGCAATATCCTTCGGCGTGAAGCCGAATTTATGATCAGAAAATAGGCTAAACACCGTTTCATAGGCTGACAAACCAAAAGCGAGTACAAATACAATGATGAACGCAATGAAGTAAAGCGGATTCAGAGATTTTTTTAAATCGCCGATAAAGTTCGTTTGCTTTGTATTAGCAGAAACTTTTACAAGCTGTTCCTTTGTCATCGGTTCTTTTAAAATGAATATTGATGACAGGCAAGCTATAAAAGCAATGCCCGCCGCAAGGAAGAAGGGCAAGCGTATACCATATTCTGCAACAAAGCCACCGATTCCTGGTCCTATTATAAAGCCCAAGCTAATGGCGGCTGAAATATAGCCCATTGCTTTTGGCCTTTCTTGAACGGATGTAATGTCCGCAACATATGCAGTAACACCAGGCATGATAAAGGCGGCACTGATTCCGCCTAGGATCCTAGATAAATAAAACACCGACACATTTGTCCCTACACCGAAGATTAGTTCCGAAACACCAAAAAGGAATAAGCCGATGATGATGATTTTCTTTCTGCCGTAACGGTCAACCCAACGACCTGCGAATGGAGACATGACAAGCTGTGAAACCGCAAATACGGCAACCAGATAGCCCATCGTGCTTCCGGATAAATGCATGATATTCATAAATGACGGCATAACGGGGATGATGAGTCCTATTCCCAGAAAAGCAATGAATATATTGCTTAGAAGAATAATTAATACCGCCTTTTGATCTTTAATTGGTTTATTCATGTTTTAACACCACTTTCTATGTGAATCATTTTTGCGAAATACCCCTCCAAAACACTTTCCAGGAGGCTGATAATTTATCATTCAGCCGTTTCTCATCATTGCCGTATACAAGCTCAAGCAAAATGGAATCCACGACTCCCAAGAATGCATAGGTCGGCGTTATGGCTTCATCTTCGACGATTAATTTGGCATTGATCCAATCATGGAATTTACATTCCAGGATCGCCTGCACCTTTTCCTCGATATCGATCACTTCCTGCCCGATTTCTTTTTCAAGATGCGCTGGCGGAAAAAAGGACATACGCAGCCAAAATTTTATATGCTCATTTTTTTGGAAAAGGTCGATGACCAATTGAAGGAATCCGTATAAATCTTTTTCAGGATTTTTTGAATCAACTTTACGGAAATATTGGAGCTTCGACGATAGCTCCGTCTCTTTCGCATCACGTAAAACTTGCAGGAAAAGATCATCCTTGCCTTTAAAATGAGCGTAAATGGATTGCTTTTTCATGCCGACTTCTTCAGCTATTTGAGAAAGCGAAGCTCCTTCATAACCATGAATCGTGAAATATTTTAGAGCGGCTTCCTTAATTTCATTACTTTTCAATAATATCACCTCATAATTTAACGAACGTTCGTCAGTTATAATAGCAAATTACATAAATATATGCAAGCGAATATGTTAATAAAAAGGTATTATGCCCGAAATCATTGATAATTATGGCGCTATATTTGAAAAGGACATAGCTATGCACTAAAGGCTACTCACAAAATTCCTGCATATAATTCTATATGGAAAATAAAGAGGCAGGTGGGATGAAGTTGGATATGTATGACATCAGAAATGCGATTCATTACTATTACACAAAAATACAAGAAACGAATCATCCTTATTATTGGTACTGTTTGGCTGAGACTCAAAGCAGGGCCGGATTAACAAATGAAGCACTGCAAACGATAGATAACGCCTTGTCGTTTCAGAATCCTTATCCTTCCAAACAGGAACTGCTAGACATGCAATTGAACCTCCAAACCGTTCTTTCAAGACAAATGATCTCCAATAGAACAGTCATAGTGACCTCAAAACAGGGAGATATTGATGCGGACGGGACAAAGGACAATGTTTTTCTTACCGCAAACAAAACCCCTGATAGTCCCTTTTGGAGGAATATAACCTTGGTTATCCAAAATGGGAGGACTAATCAATATGAACAAGTTCCAATGAAAAATGATACAGGATATAATCCGACCCTTTTTCTTGGTGATTTTACAAGTAATGAGGGGGATGACATTTTAGTGGTCATTGATACAGGAGGAAGCGGGGGTTCCATTTATGCGTATGTTTTTTCCTACCTTAACGGTCAACTCATGACCATTTTTAATTCAGATTCATTCAATGAATCCTTTCAATACGATGTTCATTATGAAAACCAATACAAAGTGAAGGTGAACAGTCATTACCTAAAAGAAAGGTACATTCTTGACCTGACTTATAAGGATCAGGAATATTTATCTGAAATTTATAACAAGGAAGGTATATTGAAGGCGCCGATTGAAGGATGGGTCAATCCTTTATCTGGTTTATATCCGGTTGATTTCAATAGGGATGGCATATATGAGCTCGAAGCGTATCAGAGGATCGCAGGGAGGTACAATGCCGACTCACTGGGATTTGTACAGACCGTATTGAAATGGAACGGGAAAGCATTTGCTCCTGACCGGCAGAATGTGGCTATATTTGGAAAGGGAATATAGCACAAAGGAATAGATGGTCATGTACAAGGTACAGGCAAAATCTTCGCCCAAAAGAAACCGGAAAATATTCCTGGCAATGGTTCACCTGACTGTGTTCATTGACGAAGAAAAACGAACCGGCTTTCTATACGATTTACCTTCGAAGCGGATTAATGCATATTTGAATTTTTAGTAGGCGATGCCTACACGTGCTTTTAAAAAATCGTTACTTTTTATTTGGCTAAATGCAAATTCTGCTGTATCCGGAACGGATATTTCAACCCCATCCTCCGGCAAAAAGTCGCCTTCTATACGATATATACCAACTCTTTTTCCATCCGGCAAATACGTAGGACAGACAATTGTCCATTGTAGTGTTGATTGTTTAAGCAAATCGAAAACTTCATGATGTTCTTTCGCTGCACGGGTAGACTTCTGCTTTGATTCACTTGTCTGATAACGCAAAGAATTTGGGATTGTTCTACTTTGGAGGATACCTGCCGTTCCAATGGTAATAATTCGTTGTATACCTTCGTTTTCCATAGCTTCGATAATTAGTGGCATACTTTCTGATAAAGTCGTTGTCCCATCTGTATTAAGTGCACTAATAACTACATCAATTCCATGCATGGCGCGTACGATATCATCTTTATTTAAGACATTACCTTGAATGATGGTTAAATTGGCATTGTTTATAGCAATCTTCTCTGGAGTGCGAACTAAAACCGTAACATGATGATTGTCTTGCAGACCATAAATAACTAATTGACCCCCAACTCGTCCAGTTGCACCCAAAATTAAAATATTCATGGAAACGACCTCCTTTTTATCTAATATAATTATTCCACTAACATTGTATCGTCATTTTCAACTATTGGGGAGTTTTGTGCATTAAATCATTATAATCCAGTGTTTGCTGGCGGTACCCCATGCCCAAGAGCATTTTCCCACAATCTTGTTGTGGGTATATTTTTTCCTCAACATTGAATTCATCCAAAAGCTTATTGTGGATAGCTTAATGAAAGATTACCTATTTCCTGCTTCAGATAAATTAAATAAATTTTTTATAAAATTATTCATATTTAGACAAAATTACTAATTTTTGTTTTATAAAGCCTTTCTAATATGAAATCCTGTTATGTCCAAGCTCACTTATTCCTTTTCCATATACTAATAAAAAAAGGAGGTGAGAAAGTGAGTAAAAGTAAGAATAGCTCTTCACGCAAGGATGAAGAGAAATTGAGTAATAATGAGCATAGCTCTTTACGTAAAGATAAAGCGAAAATAGAATCGGCACAGCAAGAGTGTATTGATCGTGCTTATCGTATTCCTATATTTTTAAGTACGACGACTCATTTAAATGACAACCAACAACGGTTTCTAAACCGTCTAATTTTAGAGATTGAGAATGCTTTGCTTTTTCCGCGTACATTACCATTAAGCGAAAGTTATCCTGAATCCATTTTAACTGATATTCGTCGGTTAGTTTCATCAAGCTATGGAATGTTGGCAGTAAACCTTCGTCGTTTTAAAATTCAAACAGTTGATGTCAATGCAGGACCCCTTCCACCTTCCACTCCATTCTGGACAGGATCAGTTTATTCACAAGTAGAACCTTCAATGGCTTTTCAATTTGGTCTACCCTTATTATTAGTAAGGGAAGAAGATACTGACGCAAATAATGGAATTTGGGCAGGAGGAATTGCCCCACTCAACCTATTTATAGTTTGGCATTCTGAAACTCAAACTGTAGATCAATTCTTTAACACTCCTGAATGGAGATCAGCCTTTGCAAATTGGAGTGCACAAGTAAGAAATGCTTTTTATATACAGACAGAGCCTCAGTTCAAGTACAGATGTGAATGAAACCCTGGTACTTTAGCAACAAGTCGAAAATATACAATGTTTAGTTCACCTTTATATATTTTCGACTTATTCACACAAAAACAAATATTTCCTTTTTGTTATCACGAACAAAAAGATTTACTTCATAAAAACAGACTTTATAGAAGAGAGACGGCCGGGTCTGGTAACATCCGAAGGCTTTGCGTATATTTTCGTTAAAATTGTGGCCGGACCCCATCGCCATCAAGCTAAGGTGAATTTGTATCATCATAAAAAAACGAGAGTTTCAAAACTACTTATCTCCATCTTCTCTACAACAATTAGCTAAAGAAGTTGGTTTTGTTCAACGTACAACTAAATATCAAGCACAAGAATTAATTGCTTTATGTGTATGGTTTAGTCAACAGTCGCGAGTAACACCACTCACACAATTGTGTAGCCGCCTCGAAGCATCTACAGGTGTCCTCATGAGCCCTGAGGGGTGGGGAGTTCCTCCACGTTTAGTAGGAAAAGCGAGGGAAAATGATAAAATCACCTTCTGTTCCACGGGTCTACTAACCATTCAACCGAAAGGCTTATACATAAGGGATTTAGGTTATTTCGACTTACACGCTTACAGAAAATGAATGATGAAGGTGCTTACTAAATCTCACGTTTTAAGTTGAATTCTCGTATATATCGTAAGAATGATGAACCAGAGTTTTTTTGGAATGGGACTGTGAAGAAAGGTACTCTCTTTATTCAGTTAGAATGGAAGAGTTTTGAATCAATTTCAACATGGATGGTTTTTTTGTCATGCGTTATTTTTAGCGTTACCATAGTAAATTAAAGAGAACATCCTTGTATATTATCTCTTGCGCGCGTACCTTGATGGCGATGTGGCGGTATCCCAATAAGAAAAACGTTCGTTGATAAGGAAACAAAACGGGCCGCTCAAAAGCTTCATGAGGGCCCATTTAACGTGAAAAAAATATAAATAGCGACCACAATTTTGCCCCTAATATCCCTGTCCTTCTTTCGATTTTAGAAAAGCATCAACGGATTCATCCAATAATTTTTCCCGATTAGGATCTTCATTGACATCTGTATCCACTTCCATCACGTCGTTTAATCGACTAACCTGACTTTTTGGCTGAGCTGGATTATTTTTTTCTTTTGGCATATAAACTCCTTCTTGAACAGTTATTTTTTATTTAGTATGAACGATTCATCCAATATTCACTAAGATTATTTCCGCTTCTTTCCCAAATCGAGTCCGGTTGTCTTAATGGAAGGTTGAAACAACATACACGATATTCTTTCGGTTATCGTTGACTGAATATTATAAATATTGTAATATTTATTTTGCGTATTTGTTTTTTTGAAACGAGGTTTTATATTCGAAACAATTGAGTTTTCCTTGTGTACAGTCAAATAATCTGACAGGAGGTTTTTGTTATGAAGAAAAGAATAAGAAATACTTCGTTTGGTTTTTTGTTGGTAGTGACCATAATTCTATCATTATCATTATTTCTTCCTTCATTTGGCCAAACAGCGGTCCAGCAAACCGATTTTAAAGTAACCCTATTAGGTACAGGTTCTCCACTTTTAAGTACATCCCGCTCCGGTCCAGCTACTCTTGTAGAAGTTGGTAATGAAAAACTCCTCTTTGATGCTGGACGCGGAACCGCTTTACAATTATATAAAGCGAATATGTTACCAGGAAGTGTTGATAAGTTATTCCTTACGCATCTGCATTCGGATCATACAATCGGCATACCGGACGTATGGCTTACAGGTTCCTTACCAACAGGAGGAAAAAGAGAGCAAGCATTTAAGATTTGGGGACCTAAGGGAACCGAGAAAATGATGGTACATATGAATAAAGCATTTAAAGCCGATTTGGATGCAAGGGATGACTCTGGAAATGGGAACGCTGAAGGAGCAAGTATTGTCGCAAATGATATCAAGGAGGGTATTGTCTATAACAAAAAGGGAATTGAAGTAATAGCCTTCAAGGTTGACCATAAATCAATAGAGCCTGCTTTCGGTTATCGGGTTAATTACAAAGGACATTCAGTAGTTATCTCAGGCGACACCCGCTATAATGAAAATCTTATAAAATTTGCCAAAGGTGCTGATGTGGTGATTCATGAGGTTGCAGCGGCAAAACCTGATAATGAATCAGAATCAATCGCCAATATACTTGATCTTCACACTACACCGGAGGAAGCAGGTAAAGTCTTTAGCCAAATACAACCAAAACTTGCTGTGTACTCACATATAGTATTATTGGGAGGATTAACAGAAGAAAAAGCTGATTTGCTCGAAAGAACTAAAAAAACATATGAAGGAACTGTGTTAGTAGGGGGGGATTTACTATCCATTGAAATAGGGGAAGAGGTACAAGTACAACAGCCGGTTAACGAGGCGAACTCGGGGAACTAGACAGACAGGGCTGCAACGAGCAAATGCGTTACTCCTATTAATTAATGCGATGAGAGTTTGATACCTTCTTTTGAAGGTGTATTCGTTGAAGAACATGCAGCAATGCCTTATAAAGCACAAGAGATAAAAGAAAAGGCTATAACACGATCAAAAGATTTAGCTTCTACTTTTTAAAACAAAGAGTCAACAATTTGTTGGCTCTTTGTTTATCATATAGCAATAATTCAAAACCCAACTGTACTTGTTGGGTTGACACTATAAGTGATATAATTTGTTAAAAGAATGTAAGTAAGGAAGGAAGGTAGGCTTATTATAATGAAACCACTGCAGCACGAAAGTGTAATTCCACTTTATCACCAATTGATGGAGAGGCTGAAGGGTTCTATTGAAAAGGGGAATTGGACACATGGTGACAAAATCCCATCTGAAAATCAATTGATGGACCAATTCGGTGTGAGCCGGAACACAGCTAAAAAAGCAATTGAGGAGCTAGTACAGGAAGGCATCCTTTACCGAATTCAAGGAAAAGGTACTTTCGTGGCAAAACCAAAATTGCAACAGTCATTGATGGGTTTTTACAGCTTTAGCAAAGTATTGAAAGAAAAAGGAATGAACCCTAAAGATATCATTCTAAAAATAGAGGAAGTTAAATCAACGGCAAAAATCAGAGATGCGCTGCTGCTTGGAGAAGATGAGAATGTCATTGAAATGAAACGCCTTCGTTGTGCCGACGATGAACCGTATATTCTGGAATCTTCTTTCATCCCGAAGAACGTGATTTCAGATACTGAGCAACTTGAAAAAGTTGGCGAAATTTCATTATATGATTTATTTTCACAACAATTTAATATCGTAGTAACCAGAGCAAAAGAGGCATTTGAACCCGTCCTCATTCGTGCTGAAGAAAGTGAGTACCTTCAAACGGAAGAAGGCCGTCCGGCACTGTTGCTTGAACGGACAGCCTATGATATTAATGGAATGCCTGTTGAGTTTTGTATATCCATTGTACGAGGAGATCGCTGCCGCTTTTACACGGAACTAACATGAAGGTTGAATCACTCATAGCATTATGTCTATGAGTTTTTTAAGTTCCAAAAACCCGCTAACATGAAATGTAAGAGTAAAGGAATCGGTTTTTTTATTTATTTAAGTTGTTGGGTTGACAGGTTAATGGATGGAGTATATATTTAATTTAGTCATAATTTTCAGTCAACTACTAGGTTATGTCGACAAAACAGTTTATTGGAACCTTTTTTTAATACAACTTGTACCAACAACCCATTGTGTATTAAGCGAAAATGTGAACGAAATAAAACTACTCTTAAAAACATTATAAACATTCAAAATGTTTTTCTTATAAAGGATAAAAATATTTGTTATCCTTTATAAGAAAGCGCTTAAGTACATAATTAAGAGGTGTTTTATTAGTGATAAGATTAAAGGATATTGCTGAACGTGTAGGTGTTTCCATTTCTACTGTTTCTAGAGTAATTCAAAATGATCAGACACGAAATGTTAACCAGGAAACAAAAGCGAAAATTTGGGAGGCTGTTAAGGAGTTAGGGTATATACCAAATCAGAATGCTCGAAATTTAGTTGCAAACAAGCAAGGAAAGAATAACATAAGAACAATGAAAATTGGATGGGTAGCCAATCCAAAACAGGCGGAAATTAACCCTTACTTTGCAAATATTTATACAGGTATTCGTGATGTATTAACAGATCATGATTACAACTTGATTAGTATTACCAGGGATGAACTTGAAAACGAGACGCTACTTCTTAAGACTATACATGATTCGGGGATTGAAGGACTGCTTCTTATCGATAAGATTAATGACAGCATTATTGAATATATTCAACAAAATATACCTCTAGTAGGATTGGACTTTTTTTATACAGATAAAAATATAGCAATCGTAGACTACGATCGCGAGGAATCTATTAAAATGGTGGTTCAGTATTTAGTTAAGCAAGGGCACCGGGACATAGGTTTTATTGGTGGAGGTGTTAATGAAACTTTTGAAAATTTGTATGCTGAACTTCGTTTTAAAGGTTTTCAACATGCCATGGAAGAAGCCGGGCTAGCCACCCAATCTGAATGGGTAATGAATACACAGTGGAAAATGGAAAACAGCTATGAGAAAATGAAAACTTTAATTAAAAGAGATCCATTGCATATGCCAACAGCAATGGTTTGTGCGAGTGACTTGATGGCCATCCCTGCCATGAGAGCTGTCAGAGAAAATAAACTTAGAATTCCAGAGGATATCGCTTTCTTTGGGGTTGATAATATTGAAATGGGGAAATATTCGTCTCCACAGCTTTCGACGGTAGACATCCCTAAATATGAAATGGGAAGAATTGCAGCTAAAACTATTATGGAAATGGTAGAAGGGAAGATTACACTTCCGATAAAAATCATATTGCCATTTGAATTAGTCCTTCGGGAATCATCTAACATAAAACGAACCTAAGCGGTTCTTTTTTTGAAATTTGTTGGAAAACGTTTGGAGTAAATCAGGAAAACTATCGGAAAAATGGAAGATAGGAGAGTAAACCATGAAACAAATGACAGCAATAATAATCGGGGCAGGTGACAGAGGGGGAAGAGCTTATGCACCTTATGCCTTAGAATACCCTAATGAATTAAAGATCACAGGTGTGGCTGAGCCGAATAAAGAAAGAAGAACTAAATTCCAACAAGAACATAATATTTCCAACGAAAATAGTTTTGAGTCTTGGGAAGATGCATTCAATCCAGGAAGAAAAATTGCTGATGTAGCTATTATTTGTACACTTGATCGCAATCACTTTAAACCGACCATTAAAGCATTGGAACTGGGTTATCATGTTTTGTTGGAAAAGCCTATGTCCCCAGACCCAATGGAATGCATAGCGATGGAACAAGCAGCCCAAAAGTATAATCGACATCTTACAATATGCCATGTATTGAGGTATACAGAATTTTGGGCAACAATTAAAAAGATTATTTCATCAGGAGAAATTGGTGAGGTAGTTTCACTTCAATTAAATGAAAATGTAGAAGTGATGCATATGTCGCATAGCTTTGTACGTGGCAATTGGAATAATAAAGTACGAACAAGTCCGATGATTCTGCAAAAATCATGTCATGATATGGATATTATTTCTTTCGTGATAGACAAGGAGTGTAAACGCATTAGTTCATATGGTTCGCTTATGCATTTTAAGGAAGAAAATGCACCAATTGGAGCACCGAAAAGATGTTTAGATGGCTGTCCTGTTGAACATGAATGCCCATTTCATGCTGGAAGGTATTATCTAGGTGAAGGAAAAGGATGGGCAAGGAAATTTACAGAGGATTATACAAATGAAGGAATAATAAAAGCATTAAATGAAACTCCATTTGGAAAATGCGTATATCGCTCAGATAATAATGTGGTGGATCATCAAGTTGTAAATATGGAATTCGAGGGGGGAGCAACAGCGACGTTTAGTATGTGCGGGTTCACAAGGGAGCAAACACGTATTGTTCAAATAATGGGAACAAAAGGAGAAATACGTGGGAATATGGAGGAAAATAGTATTTCGATTTTTAATTTTCTCACCAAGCATGAAACGATAATAAGATTTGACAATCCCATTGGTGGACATGGTGGTGGAGATAACAGCATCATTAGGACTTTCTTGAGAGAAATTCAATATGGAAATAAACAAGATAGCGTTTCTTCCGCACTTGCTTCAGTAAGAAGTCACCTAATGGCATTTGCTGCTGAAGAGTCAAGGCTAAAACAGGGTCAATCCATTAATATTGATGATTATTATAATAGTTTAAAAGAAAAACCAAGAGGTAAGTAATTTCCCTATATTAAGAGAAAGGTACCATCTACCATTTTCTTTGGAGTGTAAAGTCAATAAAGAAGATTTGTTCACATCCTGGTTTTATTTTCAGAGCCTATTTTATTTAGTGGAGGTGGTAAGCCCTATACAAATCGCATTCGTACGTATTTCTAATTTATGCTGTAGTAAAAGTTTTAATGGAATAAATAAATGTAAGGGTTATCATGGTGAAAAATGTCACAAAACCATTCGTGTTCAAGAAGTATTTTGTTAGAAATCTACAAAACTTTATTTGAAAGAAGGTAACATGATGAAAAAATGGCTAATAATGCTTTTAACCACAATTTTAGGATTAATAGGATTAGCTGGATGTAGTAATGATGACACTGCATCAGGGGACGGAAAGGTTGAAATTACTTATGGATTTTGGGATAAGAAGCAAGTCACTGCCATAGATGAAGTCATCAAGTTATTTAACGAAAAATATCCGGACATTAAAGTGAAAACGGAGTTGACTCCTTATGGCCAGTATTTTCAAAAACTTGAAACTGCTGCAACTGGGGCGGCGTTGCCAGATGTTATGTGGATGAATGGTGCCCATGTTGAGAAATATGCAGAAGGAAAGGTAATTCTCCCACTTACTGACCTTGCAAAAAAAGAAAACTATGACTTAGATAATTATCCGAAATCTCTAATTGACCTTTATACCGTAAAAGGAGAAATATTCGGTATTCCAAAAGACTTTGATACAACGGGCTTATGGTATAACAAAAAAATCTTTGATGAAGCAGGTGTACCATATCCAGATGACACTTGGGATTGGAGTAAGTTAAAGGAAGTCGCTAAAAAACTGACAGATAAAGACAAAGGTATTTGGGGCTATGCTGCATTAATGGGCAACCAAGGTGGCTATTATGATTTTATCTGGCAAAATGGCGGTTATATTATTTCTGACGATGGTAAGTCTGTAGGTTTTGATCAGCCGGAGGCCATTGATGCGCTTAAATATAATATTAGTTTCATTAAGGAGGGATTATCTCCAACACAGGCTCAAATGACAGAAACAGCCGCTTCTGAATTATTCTCTTCAGGAAAAGTAGCGATGATGTTTGATGGTCCTTGGATGGTACAAGAGTATAAGAATAATCCTGATATAAATGTTGCTGTAGTACCAAAAGGAAAACAGCGCGCGGTTGCCATTCATGGGCTAGCCAATGTTATTGCGGCTAACACAAAGCATAAAGACGCTTCATGGAAGTTTGTCCAGTTCCTAGGCTCTAAAGAAGCCGCAGATATATTTGCGAAAACAGGGACGGTTATTCCAGCTTATAATGATACACAGGATGCTTGGATACAAGCCGTTCCAAATATAAATCTTCAAGCCTTTATTGATGGTGTCGATTATTCTGTTCCACTGCCTAGTGTTATACGGACAGGAGAAATTTGGCAGTATGAAACGGACGTTCTTAAAAAGGTTTGGAGTGAAGAAGAAAGTGTGGACGACGCTGTAAGAGAGTTAACAGAAAAGGCAAATGAGGCGCTATCCAAGAAGTAGAAAAAATGAAGAAGAGAAGATGATTCTTCTCTTCGTTCCTTAAAAGGAGTGAATGCAGTGAAGGAACATCCTCTACAGGTTGAAGTGAATACGAATGCAAAACTTAAGGTTTCCAACTTAACGAAGACAAGGAAAAGTTCAGACTTCTTTTGGGCTTATCTCATGATTGCCCCTACCATGCTCGGTTTGTTCATTTTTTACCTGTGGCCTATCTTTCAGACCTTATATTTTAGTTTCACCGAATGGGGAGCATTTGGTCAATATGAGTGGACGGGGTTAGATAACTATAAGCGGATGCTTGAGGATACTAACCTTTTGAAATCATTTAAGAATACTGGGATTTATATTATTATCACTGTCCCAATCGGAATTTTCTTCTCTATTATAATAGCGGTACTCCTAAACCAGAAAATTAAAGGGAAATCCGTTTATCGCACATTATATTTCTTACCCGTAATTACAATGCCTGCAGCCATCGCAATGGTTTGGAAATGGCTTTATAATTCTGATTATGGACTGCTAAACTATCTTTTGTCTTTATTTGGGATCAAGGGTCCACAGTGGGTAAGTGATCCGAAAATTGCCTTATATTCGATTATTGTGGTAGCAATCTGGAGTGGAATTGGTTATAATATGGTCATTTTCCTTTCCGGACTTCAAGGAATTCCAAAGTCCTATTATGAAGCGGCGGAAATGGATGGAGCAGGGCCGATCAGTGTGTTCTTTAAAATTACACTGCCACTGCTCTCTCCTGTTATTTTCTTTGTAAGCATCACTTCTCTAATTGGAGCCTTTCAGGTGTTTGATCTAATTTTCATGATGATTGGAAAAAGTAGTACAGCCTTGGAAAGCACACAATCGGTAGTTTATTTATTCTATCAGCACGCTTTCGTTTTAAACGATAAGGGATATGCAGCAGCAATCGCTGTTCTATTATTAATAGTAATCCTAATCATCACTGCAATCCAAATGGTCTTACAGAAAAAATGGGTTCATTATGACTAAAGGAGGGAGAACCATTGGAAAGAACGAGGCAGTTTGTAACAAGTAAGACATTCCTTATCCATTTCGTCCTTATTGTAGGATCCGTGGCAATGGTCATGCCTTTTTTTTGGATGATCTTAACCTCATTAAAAACTTATGCTGAGTCAATTCACGTTCCGCCTGTTATATTTCCGAAGGATTTCCAATGGGGGAACTATATAGAGGTTTTTGGACTTCTGCCTTTTTTCAAATTTATGTTTAATACCTTTATAATTACGGTCGTCCGGACAGCAGGGCAGCTATTTTTGTGTTCGTTAGCCGCCTATGCATTCGCTCGGATTGAATTTCCAGGCAGGAACATTCTGTTCATGCTAGCTTTATCGGTATTAATGGTACCAGGGCAAGTGTTTTTACTCCCGCAATATATGATTATGGTGGATCTTGGCTGGTTAAATACTTTACAGGCGGTGATAGTACCAGGCCTGTTTAGTGCATTCGGTACGTTCCTGTTAAGGCAATTCTTTATGGGACTTCCAAAAGAACTAGAAGAGGCAGCCAGACTTGATGGCTGTAACCATTTTCAAATTTACTGGAAAGTAATGCTTCCCCTCGCGAAACCTGGGTTGATTGCTTTGGGCATTTTCACTACTCTTTGGAGCTGGAATGAATTGATGTGGCCAATGATCGTAAATAGTTCTCCTGAAACAATGACACTTTCTGTCGGATTGTCATCGCTTCAAGGTCAATATTTAACTAACTATCCTATACTTATGGCAGGCTCCTTTTTAGCGATACTGCCAATGCTGATTTTATTTATCTTCTTGCAAAAACAATTTATTGAAGGAATTGCAGTAACAGGCGGAAAATAAATAGAAAAATGTACACGATTCAATAGGGGACTTAAACATAAAATTAATTCTAAGATATCACAACTTGATGGGTTGACCCAACAAGTTGTGATGGTGTAAAATAAATAAGTATAGATTGTAAGTATGTTTTTTGGAAGGCAGGCTTATTTAGACACTCTAATCCTGAACTTACGTTTTAAAAAAACTCATAGTATTTTGGCTATGAGTTTTTATTAAAATAAACTTGTACCAACAACCCGACTATATAAAGCTGGAAGTCTGAATTAGTTGACTATTTTTGGAAGTGGGGAAAGACTATGAAGTAGTCGGAATCGTTTGTTCAAAAAGTAAACGATGGAGAGGAATAAGAGGTGCAGGAAAATGAAAAATGCAATCGGCATTGACATTGGAGGGACAAAAATTGCAGCGGGAATCATTACGGAATCGGGAGAATTGCTAAAGCGCGTGGATGTAAAAAGTGATCCTTCAGATCGGGAAAAAATGTTTGCCAGAGTTTTAGAAGCAGTGGGACAAGTTCTTGAAAAATCATCTTATTCCCTAGATGACATAGAGGGCATCGGTGTAGGTGTACCAGGTAAAGTTGATTGTAAAAATGGCGTAGCTATTTTTCAAAATAATTTACCTTGGAAACAGTTCCCCCTCACTGCCCGTTTACGGGAGCAATTCGGACTCGAACAAATTAGTATTGACAATGATGTTTATATGGCGGCATTTGCCGAGTGGAAGGCAGCCCAGGTAAAGCGGAACGAGACATTTGTCTATGTGACTATTAGTACCGGAATCTCCTGTTCCATCATTCAAAATGGTTCATTTTTCAGGGGGGCAGGATTCGCCGGGGAACTTGGGTTGATACCGGTACTTTCGAAGGAAGACAATAAGGGAATTAAGCGATTGGAAAAAGTGGCTGCGGGGCCTGCCATCGAAAAGTTGGCGGAAAAGGAATTGCAAGTTGAAAATATTTCCACTAAAGAAGTTTTTGCAGGCTATGCAAATGGGACTTGTGAATATCGCATCATTGAAGATGTGACTGACAACTTAGCTCAAGGACTTTATTCGATTTCCTGTTTATTGGATCCACATAAAATGGTTTTCGGAGGCAGTGTCATCGTAAATAATCCTTTTCTGCTTAAGTTAATGAAAGAAAAGCTAAAAAGCTACCAATTACCTGAACAACAACATATTTTAGGGCAAATGAGCATCAGCACATTGAAGCAAGATAATGGCGTCGTTGGTGCAGGATTACGAGTTTTCGAGAGATTATAAAAAAGGAGAAGTGTTGGAGATGTTTACACTTGATAAAGAAAAATTAGTATCGTTAGGTGCATCGATTACAACAGAGGAAATCAAGCAACAACCTGTTTTATGGGATGAAACCTATTCATTATATAGAAAGAAACACGTAGAGATTCAAGCATTTTTGCAAAAACTGGCTGAGCAACATGAACGAATACGTGTCATTTTTACAGGTGCCGGAACTTCTGCCTATGTCGGTGATACTGTCACACCTTATTTAAAAGGAAAATTGGATGAAAAAAAATGGGAATTGCTGAGTGTTCCGACTACCAATTTGGTGTCAAACCCCTATGAATTTTTAAAAGCAGATTTCCCAACCTTGTTGGTATCATTTGCTCGAAGCGGCAATAGTCCCGAAAGTGTAGCTGCCGTTGAATTAGCAGAACAAATCGTAACGAACCTCTACCAGTTAACGATTACTTGTGCTAATTATGGCGAGTTAGCGAAAAGGGCCAAAGGTGATGAACACAATCTTTTGTTATTGATGCCCGAAAAAGCCAATGATCAAGGCTTTGCCATGACTGGCAGCTACTCATGCATGACACTAACAACATTACTCATTTTTGATCCGCTGCCACTGGAGGAAAAAGGGTCAATTGTCCAGACGATTCGCCAAATGGGTGAAAGTGTTATTCGTAGAGAAGAGGATATCCAAAAAATTATCGACCGTGATTTTGACCGGATTATTTATCTGGGCTCAGGAAGTTTAGAAGGCTTAGCGAGAGAATCGCAGTTAAAGGTATTAGAGCTAACAGCGGGTAAAATTGTTACAGCATTTGATTCGCCATTGGGATTCCGACACGGGCCTAAATCATTTGTCAATGAAAAAACGTTGGTTTTTGTTTTTGTTTCCAATCACCCTTATACACGTCAATTTGATTTGGATATGTTAAATGAATTGCAGCGAGATAACATTGCCAACTACATTTGTGCCATTGAAGTCGATGGCAAATCCAAATATATTGGGAACACGTTTTTATTTGGCAGAGATGCTCAATCCGTACCGGATGTTTACCTGGCATTACCCTTTGTCATGGTTGGGCAAACTGTCTCACTGCTAGCTTCCGTAAAAGTCGGTAATACACCTGATACACCTTCACCGACAGGAACAGTTAACCGTGTGGTGAAGGGCGTAACCCTTTACAAATATAAGTAAAAGAAGGTATTTGAACGCTTTGTAATGAAGGGGAAACAAGCATATCAATATGTATTGTGCAGATTTGGTTTTTTCTTGAGGATAAGGTGGTAGCTCCTGTTTTGAGCAGATATTTATAAGAGAAAAGACCCGATGTCGGCAATGAGGTAATGCCACTGCGGCAAAACCATTTATATGGCATGTACTGCACTTGCTAGGAGTGTTCAGTTAGATAACGATTGTGGAAAATTGCTTAGGCTGCTGACTTTATCGAGTTAGTCCTGAGCTTGATTTAATCATGGCTTACATGGATGGTCAAGCCTAAACAACAACCAGAAAGAGTGATTACGATGATTTTAGCCGTAACAATGAATCCATCTGTCGATATTTCTTATCCGGTTGATGCATTCAAGTTTGATGGTGTCAACCGGGTGGAAACGGTACGAAAAACGGCTGGTGGAAAAGGCTTGAATGTTGCCCGAGTGATTTCACAAATGGAAGACGAGGTCTTGGCGACAGGTGTGTTAGGCGGAACGATTGGTGATTACATTGTTCAGGAATTAAATGATAGTAATATTCCCAATGACTTTTTGAGAATCGAAAAAGAATCAAGAAATTGTATCGCCATTCTTCATGAGGGAATGCAAACAGAGATTTTAGAATCTGGACCGACGTTATCCAAAGAAGAAGGGACAGCTTTTTTAGAGAAATTCGAATGCCTGCTCACAAACGCTTCTCTGGTTACGATTTCAGGAAGTTTACCGAAAGGGTTACCAACTCACTTTTATCGTAAAATGGTTGAAATCAGTTGTAATAAGGGAAAGCCCGTAATTGTTGATTCGTCAGGGGAAGAGTTAAAACAAGTCTTGAAACATGAGAAAAAACCTTTTGCCATCAAGCCGAATACTGCGGAATTGTCTCAGCTGTTGGGCTTCGAAACTGAAGCTGGAAAAATCGATTTGAAACAAGCGTTAGACCATGAGATTTTTAAGGGGATTGAGTGGATTGTTGTGTCCGTGGGTGATAAAGGTGCCTTTGTCAGGCATGGGGATGATTATTATCAGGTTACGATTCCAAAAATAGATGTGGTCAATCCTGTAGGTTCCGGAGATGCGACCGTTGCTGGGTTAGCTGTGGCACTGAACAGAAATCAAACGGTGGAGTCTGTACTGAAAACGGCTATGACCACAGGAATGTTGAATGCAATGGAAGCCGTAACTGGTTTTGTAAATATAAGAAAATTTAAAAAGTTCTATGATTGCGTAAAAGTTAAAAAAATAGATTGATAGGAGAATGCCAATGTTAGATCTCACCAAAAATAAATTAGAAGCTCTTAAACGCTTATCGGATGAAAATGGCGTGATTGGAGCATTAGCCATCGATCAACGTGGCTCTTTGAAAAAAATGATTGCGTCTGGCGATGCAAATCTAGTGGGTGATGATGGTATCATCCGTTTCAAAGAATTGGTTTCTGAGGAATTAACACCATTTGCAACCGCTATACTTTTGGACCCAGAATATGGTCTGCCGGCAGCAAAGGTCCGCGATAAGAACGCAGGTTTATTAGTGGCCTATGAAAAAACCGGTTACGATGCCTCAGAAGTGGGCCGGTTGCCTGATTTATTACCGGAATGTTCAGTAAAACGTTTGAAGGAAGCCGGTGCTGATGCTATCAAATTCTTACTTTATTATGATGTAGATGAAGAAGAGAAAATTAATAACTATAAGCATGTCTGTATGGAACGTGTTGGATCCGAGTGTGCGGCTGAGGATCTTCCATTTTTCTTGGAAATTGTCACTTATGATGCGGAAAATAATGATGTAAAAAGTAAAGAGTACGCAAAAGTGAAACCGAATAAAGTGATTAGGGCCATGAAGGAGTTCTCCAAACCTCAATATCAAGTTGATGTATTGAAAGTTGAAGTTCCGATAGATATGAACTTTGTGGAAGGTTATGCAGAAGGCGAAACTGTTTATAGTAAAGAAGAAGCTGCCTTTCTTTTCAAAGAACAGAGTGAAGCAACAGAACTGCCTTTTATTTTCTTGAGTGCAGGTGTAAGTGCAAAACTATTCCAAGAAACATTGAAATTTGCCAGAGAATCCGGTTCTACCTTTAACGGTGTGTTATGTGGCCGGGCAACATGGAAAGATGGTGTGGCATCATTTGCTATTAGTGGAGAACAAGCAGGCCGTGCCTGGTTACAAGATACAGGTAAAAGAAATATTGAAGAACTGAATGTAGTATTGAAAGAGACAGCCAGTTCCTGGTTCGAGAAAGTAAAATAAGGATTCAATATAAGCGCCGTGTCTTTTAATGAAAACAGGAACTAGAGGTAAAAAAGTGATTCATCAACTGGGTCAATAATTAATGAATCAAGCGTTGTCACTCAATTAATTGAAGGAAAGATTCAACACCTTCAATCAAATCCTGTCGCTCCTGTTATAGTTTAACGAAGTTGAAGCTGCCGAGGGGGCTTACCGTGAAATCCCTGAGTTACTCGAGGAAAAATGATTGAACATGCGTGTGCTCAGGGATCATGAAAGATATTTTTGATTTGAAGAAGTTTATTAATCTAAATTGTGAAGAATATGGCCACTCGTCCTTGTATTAAATATATCTACAGAATCCGGGGTCTGCAACCCAGTATTTCCATGAGTTCATTGACTGCCTTTTTTTCATTTGCATTGCAAACGCTTTCAATTATTAAGGGGTATTATTGGTAATGATGAGCGTTTAGTAGATTCTATAACAGGAAGTATTGAGGCAATTTTCTCCTTTAACTCTTAGAATTCGTACATTGAAGCCAATTGGAATTCAAATCATAAAATGTCTTAAAATCTCATTTATGAAAGGAAGAATTTTTATGTCAGCTCCTAATATTTTATTAACCAGAATCGATAATCGTTTAATACATGGTCAAGTGGGGGTTACATGGGTCAACCATCTGGGGGCAAACTTAATTGTCGTTGCAAATGACAAGGTATCCACAGATGAAATTCAACAAAATTTAATGGATATGGTATTGCCTGATGTTATTCAATCACGCTATTTTTCATTACAAAAAACGATTGACGTCATTCATAAGGCGTCTTCTCGTCAAAAAATATTCTTAGTTGTAAAAGATGTGCATGATGCATTGGCGCTAAAGGAAGGCGGAGTGCAAATTGAGCAGTTGAATATTGGAAATATGCATTATGAAGAAGGGAAAAAACAGATTTCATCTACTGTATCTGTTGATGAAAAAGATATCGCTGCATTTAAACGTCTGGGAGAACTAGGCGTGAAGTTAGATTTAAGAAGAGTACCAAGCGAAAAGGGACTAAATATATTAGATTTGTTTTAAAAGAATAGCGGATTAAAGTGAATTTTAGGGGGGGATAACTTATGTTAGTCGAAGCATTATTAATTGCTTTATGGGCTGGGATTATCGGTGTCGATCTATTTAATGGATTAACCCATATTCACCGTCCGGTAGTTACGGGACTTGTAGTTGGTCTAATTTTAGGGGACGTTCAGACTGGTTTGATAGTTGGTGGAACTTTGGAGTTAATATGGATGGGTATGGTGCCGCTTGCTGGTGCACAACCACCGAACGTTGTTATTGGGGGAGTGATTGGAACAGCATTTGGTATTATTGCTGGTCAGGACCCAAAAGTTGCAGTTGGGGTGGCAATACCGTTTGCTGTAGCAGTACAAGGGTTAATTACCTTGTTTTTCACAGTATTTGCACCAATGATGCACAAAGCCGATCAATATGCACTAGAAGCAAATTATAAAGGGATTGAGCGAATAAATTATTTAGGCTTGTTCATTTTGTTTACATTTTATGCAGTTATAGCGTTTTTACCCATTTTCTTTGGAGCGGAAAAAGCATCAGGATTTGTTGAAACAGTACCACAATGGATTATTGGCGGATTGTCCATAGCCGGAGGGATTATGCCAGCCATTGGATTTGCGATGTTATTGAAAATTATGATGAAAGTCGAATATATCATGTTTTTTATTATAGGATTTGTCGCAGCAGCTTATTTAGAAATGCCAATTTTGGCAATCGCCTTAATTGGTTTGGCAATCGCCTTGTATGATTTTTACCAAAACAAAGAAAAACAAGGTCCAGATAAATATCAGCCTAGTGAGGAGGAAATCACCGATGGCATCTAATCACTATGAAGATGTAACTGAAGCTCCGGATTTACAACAGAAACAATTACGAATCTTAGTATGGCGCTCTTTACTATTACAAGCATCTTTTAACTATGAACGTATGCAATCGGCCGGATGGCTTTACTCCATTTTACCAGGTCTAAGGCATATCCATAAAAATAAAAAAGACTTAAGTAAATCAATGAAAGACCATATGGAATTCTTTAATACGCATCCGTTTTTAGTAACATTTATTATGGGTGTGATTTTAGCAATGGAACAAAAGAAAGAAGATAGAGAGGCTATTCGTGGTATTCGTGTTGCTATGATGGGTCCTCTTGGTGGTATAGGGGATGCATTGTTTTATCTTACTTTATTACCGATTACAGCGGGAATTGGTGCTTCATTAGCGGTAGAGGGGAACCCCCTTGGACCAATCGTATTCTTAATATCATTTAATATTATTCACTTTGGTGTCCGGTTCGGATTAATGAACTATGGATATAAAACAGGTGTTAAAGCAATTGTGAAACTAAAAAATGGTACTAAATTCGTTTCCCGCGCTGCATCAATTGTTGGTTTGACAGTAGTTGGTGGTTTAATTGCCACTTATGTCGCATTTAAAGTTGAATATGTTTGGAAATCTGGAGACGCAAAATTAAATATCCAAACAGATGTATTAGATATGATCATGCCAGCAATGCTGCCGTTAGTATATACGATACTAATGTACTGGTTACTTAAAAAGGGGCGTTCTCCTTTAATGTTGATTGGCCTAACCGTTGTAGTCGGTTTAATAGGATCTTACTTTAATATTTTATAATCTTAATATCTTAACACTAAAAACTGATAAGAGAGGATGAGATAAATGATTGGAATTGTGCTGACAGGACATAGTTCTTTTCCAAATGGAATATTTGAATCGGTTCAGTTAATTGCTGGAGAAATAAAGCAAGTAGAGGTTATTCCATTTGAAGTAGATGTAACGATATTTGAGCAGGTTGTCAAAAAAGCTATTGATAAGGTGGAAACAGGAGCAGGAGTGGTATGTTTTACAGATTTGGCGGGTGGAACTCCATTTAATGTGTGCTCTAGGATAGCTTCAGGTAAAGAAAATATTCGAGTGGTAGCCGGAACAAACTTACCTATGTTGTTGAGCGGAATATTTCATCGGGAACTCAGTCTTGATGCATTTATCGATAAGATGATAAAAGATGGTAAAGAAAATATTAAGGAATTTAAAAAAATACAGCAACAAACAGAAGAAGATGTAGCTGGAATATAAGCGTAAAAAAGGAAGCGGATTCAAGGTGGAATATTATATTAAAGCAGAGCGATATTTAATGGAGAATGAAGAAAAACAAGGTGGATATTTACTAGTGAGTAATGGATTATTTGGTGGATTTTCAGAGACGGTTCCTTTAGGTTCCGATGTTATCGATTGGAGTGGACATATAATTGCCCCGGGTTTATTTGACACCCATATTCATGGGATTAAGGGGTATGACATAATGGACGGAACTGCGGAAGCAGTTCATGAAATTTCGAAAGCGATTTTACAACTTGGTGTTACGCGTTTTTTACCAACAACATTGACATCGTCTAAAACAGATTTGAATCAAGCTATTGTAGCGATTACAGAAGCGGTCAGACAAGGACTGGCTGGCGCACAATCAGAAGGGATTTTTCTGGAAGGCCCCTACTTTTCTGAACAACATAAAGGAGCCCAAAATTCTATTTATTTTCGGAATCCAGATTATGAGGAATTTCAAGAAATAAAGAGACTTTCAGAAGGAACCATTGTAAAAATTGCCCTGGCACCTGAACGAGAAAACACGTTAGAGTTTATTAATAATGTAAGTAAAGACGGTGTATTTGTATGCATAGCACATACGGACGCAAGTCATGATTGCTGTAAGAGGGCCATTAATGCGGGTGCCCAAAACTTTGTCCATTTATTTAACGGGATGTCAGGGTTACATCATCGTGACCCAGGTGTGGTAGGTGCGGCATTAACGACTCCTAACACTTTTGCTGAATTAATTTGTGATGGTTTTCATGTACATCCAGACATTGCTACATTGGCGCTACGTGTTAAAGGGGACAAGCTGGTACTAATTACGGACTGTATGCGCGCAGGGTTAATGCCTGATGGAGAATATCAACTAGGTGAATTCACTGTTGTAATGAAAGATGGCATGGCTCGAACAGAAACAGGATCCTTAGCTGGCAGCACTTTGAAACTAATAGATGGAGTTAAAAATTTAAAAAGTTGGAGCAGTGAGCCGCTATATAAAATATGGCACAGTGCTTCATTATCACCAGCAGCAAGCATAGGAAAAGATATGGAATTCGGTAGCATATCAAGTGGGAAAATAGCTGATTACGTAGTCCTGAATGAGCAGTTAGATGTTCTAGCCACTGCTGTTGATGGTGTAGTCAAGTATAGAAGAGGTTGAAATGAAGAAGACAAAAAAATAAGAGAATCATTAATTTGTAAGGGAGGTATATTTTGTTGAAAAGAAAAATGATGATTGCTAATCTTGAAAAATTTGCAAGCTTGTTTTTATTAGTCATCTTATGTTTAATAATAGTTCCTTTAACTGGTAAAGCCTCGGACGATAAAATCTTAAATAATTCGGCTGTTGCTAATGAAACGTATAAGAAAATTGGCCTGGTAACGAAAATCCTAAAAGACGGAAATGATGTTTATCTTGATTTTTCAACAGGTGAAAAAATAAAAATTAGTTTCCTTAAGGACAACCTATTTAGATTGCACTTGGACCCAGCAGGAGATTTCCCAGAATATCCGACTCCAAATAAACCTGATCACGTCACAAAAATAATTGAAAAAAGTGTGAGCGATTACAATAAAGAATACGGGAAAATAAATGTAAAGGTTAATAAAAGCGATGCCAATTTTTATAAGATTTCTACAAAATCTGTAGAGTTAAGAATTGAAATAGCTACTTCAAAGATGAGCTTATATGATAAAACAAAATCCCAAGTTCTTTGGAGTGAAAAAGAGCCACTTAAATATAATGATGAAAAAACATTGCAAACTCTTGATACAAAAGAGAATGAGTATTTTTATGGTGGCGGACAACAAAATGGATACTATTCCCATAAAAATACTTCCATAAATATTGCGATTGGTGGCGGTTGGGATGCAGGTGCTGCTTCTAGTCCGGTTCCATTTTATTTAAGTACTGAAGGATATGGTGTATTGCGTAATACGTTTAAGCCAGGAGCTTATAATTTTTCTAAGACGGCCACCTTTTCTCATAATGAAAAAAGATTTGATGCTTATTATTTTGTCGAATATTCAATTCCAGAAATCATTGGTGAATATACTGAATTAACCGGTAAAGCTGCTCTAATGCCGAAATATGGGTTTTATTTAGGGAAGGCAGATTGCTTTAACGGAACTCATAATGGTCATAAGGACCAAAGAACACTATTAAATAATGGACTAAATAATTTAAATGAATATGGCAGTAATGATATGCCTTTAGGTTGGTTTTTACCAAATGATGGGTATGGATGCGGTTATGGAGGATTAGATAATTTAAAGAGTTTTGTCAAAGAAGCTAATGCGAAAGATGTTGAGGTAGGTTTATGGACACAAAGTAATCTATATCCAGATCCCGGATTACCAGAAGATAGCCCTTTACGTAGAGACCTTGACGGAGAAGTCCAAGCTGGTGTAAGAGCAATAAAGACTGATGTTGCATGGGTTGGACAAGGTTATTCAATGGCTTTAAATGCAACTCGTCAAGCAGCGGAAGGGATACAAAAAGCAGAAAACTCTCAAGGAGCACGTCCTTTCGTCATTTCACTTGATGGATGGGCAGGTACGCAACGTTATGCATCATTATGGTCTGGTGACCAATATGGAGGAGATTGGGAATATATTAGGATGCATATCCCAACTTACATTGGAGCAGGCTTATCAGGTAATCCGAATGTCGGTTCAGATATGGATGGTATATTTGGCGGAGATAAAGTCATTCAGACACGAGATTACCAATGGAAGGCATTCACTCCTATTCAAATAGATATGGATGGATGGGCATCATCAGGTGACGATTATAGTAAATCGAAAAATCCTTGGAATTATGGAGAACCATATGCATCCATTAATAGAATGTATCTAAAATTGAAAGCTCAAATGATGCCGTATATTTATACGATTGCAGAAGAATCAACATCAAAATCAATGCCCATGATTAGAGGGATGATGTTAGAATACCCTGATGATCCATATACGTATGGTACAGAAACACAATATCAATATATGTGGGGACCTAATTTATTAGTGGCACCAGTATATAATGAAAATGATCATAGAGCTGGTGTAAGAAACGGAATTTACCTTCCAGATGAAAATCAAATTTGGATCGATTATTTTACAGGTGATCAATATAAGGGTGGGTCAGTCATTAATAATTATAGTGCTCCATTATGGAAGACCCCTGTGTTTGTTAAGAATGGTGCTATTATTCCCATGTCACCTGAAAACAATTCTATTAATCAATTGAATGGCTCTGATAATAGAATATTTGACGTGTACCCATCTGGTAAATCAAAATTTACATTATATGAAGATGATGGGAAAACCAATGAATATAAAAAGGATAAAAACACTAGAACCAATATCACTTCAGATGTTAAAGGTGAAAGAGTTGTTATAACTGTTGGGAAGGCAAAAGGAAAAGGATATACTGGCATAGTCAGGAATAAAGGTACAGAATTCATTGTAAATACACGTAAAAATCCAAAGAAAATATCCGTTAAAGTTGGAGGTAAAGATGTTGTATTAAGAAAAGTCACAACTGAAGAAGAATACAAAAGTTCTGATAATGTATATTTCTTTAATGAAAATCCATCCTTTAATAAATATTCTACAAAGGTTTCAGAATTTGAAAAAACGAAGATTACTACATCACCTAAACTTTATGTTAAGGTTGGGAAAACTAATGTTTCAGCAAATACCATTAAATTAATAGTAGATGGTTTCAATAATACCGAAGTTAAGGATGTAGTGGATGAAGCAGTACCAAATGTTCCAACAGGCCTGGGAGCAAAAGATGAAAATATTACGGATAAAAGTATCAAATTAAATTGGGATGAAGTTGATGGTAAAAATACTTATGATTTATTGATTAATGGTGTAATCTATACAAATGTATTTAAGGCAACCGATAGTGAACAAGTACCTTTCTATGTTCATTCAGGTTTAACAGCTGATACAGAATATTCTTATAGAGTTAGAGCAGCAAATTCAAAGGGAGTATCAAATTGGAGTGATGAAGTTAAAGCTAGAACAATGCTTGATCGATATCGAAATGTAACTAAGAATATGACAGCAAAAGTAAGTAGTGAACAACCGGGCAGTGAAGGGTCTAAAGCTGTGGATGGTGACGATAATACTTTATGGCATACTGAATGGTCTGATGGAAATGTATTGCCTCATACCTATGAAATTGATATGAAGCTAGCTTACCAATTAGATAAGCTAGAGTATCTTCCAAGACCTGATGCTGGAAATGGAACCATCTTAAAATATAATTTAGATGTCAGTTTAGATGGTAAAACGTACAAAAATATTATCACTAATGGAACGTTCGAAAGAAATAAAGATGTAAAAACCATTTCCTTTAACGATAATGTGACAGCTAGATACATCAAGTTGACAATTACTGATGCTGTAGGAAAATTTGGTTCTGCTCAAGAATTTAGACCATATAAAAAAGATAAAACAGTTGGAACGGTTGTGGGTGAAAATATACCAAATGGTGCAATTGATGATGAAGATCTACTATTCTTTGCTAGCTACATGGGTGTTGATACAACAGATACAGCATGGAATCAGGTATCGAAGGTTGATATTAATTACAATGGGGTAATTGATGCTTATGATTTAATGTATGTAGCAGGACAGCTAGGAAAAACACCACTTATACCAACTGGTAAGCCAATTGCTGGTTTACTGGATATTAGACCTAATAAACAACAGTTAAAGGCAGGAGAAGAATTTTTAGTGGAAATAATTGGAGAGGAATTGAAGGATATCAATGCCTTTAATTTAGAGCTGAAGTTAGATCCGAATAAGTATGAATTGGTTAAAGAGTGTCAACCAGAAGGTACATGTGATTCAAGTATTGTTCAACCAACCAATGTAACTAAGGATATGTTAAATTACTCTATACTTGCAGGTATAGGAAATACAGAGCAGCGGATTATGGCGGCATTTTCCCATAAAGGATCTCAACAAACATTAGAGGGTAAAAATACATTAGCCACCATAAGGCTCAAGGCTAAAAAAGATATTGATTTTGATATGCCAATAACAAGGTCCTTGCTGGTTAATACAGCTTTTAACTCAATTGATAAAATAGGAGAAGTGTTATTTCCAGAAGAACAATGAAGAGCAAAAGGAATATCATTAACGAAAAGGGCGCTTGAATTTAATAAAAGGAAAGCACATATTATGCGTGACTAATATGTGCTCTTCTTTTTAGGAATTTATAATGTTTTAGGTATTGATATAAGGTTTATTCAATAAGGAAGTATAAATTAAAGATACCCATTTAATACTGTGCCAAAAAGATCGAATTCAGGATCTTTTGACTGGGCTTTTGGAGGGGCTTCGGATCGCCCTATTGAAGAGTTGATACCACCTTCAACTGACTCTACAAGGGTTTCGTCATTCTCTTTATGCAATGGGTTATCAATCATCCCAAAATCAACTCCTTTTTATAAGATAAACGAATGGTTAGTTATTAATTCCCTAAATACTTTTATTTTATGCAAAAAAATATGGTGATGACTGGAATTCATTGAAATGAACGGAGAAAAACGTGTAAGCAATCGTGATGATTTTTATGACAGGATGCATAATGATTATTTTATGCCCATAAAAAAAAATGGTACCGATTCATTGATCAGTTGAGGGATTTTGGTCTTCGGCCTTCTTAGTAGCAAAGGATGAAAAAGTTCATTCCACATGTGGTTACAGGAAGCTCTAATGATCGGACCTGTTCTCATTGAAAGGTTAAAGTGGAGTGAGAATCCTTTCCTTTTTAACAAAGTAAGCCCACTCAGAAAAGCCGATCTCCTTTAGTCTTTTTTTAACTAGTTCAAATTCATCGCCAATACGTTCCGGTGTATGCGAATCCGATCCAAAGGTTACCTTCACATCATAGAAAAGAGCTCGTTCTAAAATGTCATCTGCTGGATACCACCCACCACAATCTTTCGTTTTACCAGAGGTATTAATCTCAATGGCGATATCTTCTGAACTAATGATTTTTAGCGTTTTTTCAATACTGTCTGTCTCAATGGAAGAAAAGGCTGGATAAAAACCTTTCATTGCATCAATATGGCCTAAGATTTGGAACACTCCGCTTTTAGCCGATTTCTGTATTAATTCATAATATTCATCCTTTACTTTTGACTGTTCTTTAGAGGTTAAGCCATCCCAACGACCTTTTTTAAAAATGCTAATATCCTGAACATAATGAACAGATCCAATTATGTAGTCAAAAGGGTGTAAAAGATATTGATCGCGGTAGACTTCAATGTGCTCAGGGAAGAAATCACTTTCCATTCCTAATAACACGTGAATTTTGCTTGCATATTTCTCTTTTAAGCGAAGTACTTCCTCAATATAAGGAACTAATTCACTTTTTGCCATTGCAGTAGTTGGGTAGAGATGGTCGTCCTCACTATAAAAGTATGGAGAATGGTCAGAAATCCCAATATAATGCAAGCCGTATTCGATGGCTTGCTTTACATAATCCTCAATTGTGCCGATAGCATGTCCACAGCGTTCATGGTGAGTGTGGAGATCAAATTTTATTGAATTCGTCATTTACTTAGTCCTCCTAAAGTGAACCAGATTGTCTTATTTTATCATATCCAAAATTCATATCCTTTCTCACAAAATGAAAGAAGATTTATACCTTACTACCCTCGAAAACGAATTTCTATCTTACGGATTTAATTTTATACCCATCAATTAAAGATATTTTAGTTCGAGTAATTGTATAAAGGTTGAATTCCCAAGACAAACTAGAATGTCCAAATATGTAAAAAGAAAGGGAAGATACTGAATGACAAAGGTATTGTATATCACGGCTCATCCTCATGATGACAAACAATCTTACAGTATGGCTGTTGGAAAAGCATTTATTGACACATATAAAGAAGTAAATCCTAGCCATGAAATTGTGAATATTGACCTTTATAAAGAAAATATTCCTGAAATTGATGTGGATGTTTTCAGTGGTTGGGGGAAACTTCAAGCTGGAAAGGGTTTTGAAGAACTCTCGTCGGAGGAGAAAGCGAAAGTTAGTCGGCTCTCAGAATTATGTGAGCAATTTATAGCCGCCGATAAATATATATTTGTATCGCCTTTATGGAATTTTTCATTCCCGCCAGTTTTGAAAGCGTATATTGATTCCGTAGCTGTTGCAGGTAAATCATTTAAATACACCGAACAAGGCCCCGTTGGTCTTTTAACTGATAAAAAAGCCTTGCATATTCAAGCTCGCGGTGGTATTTATTCAGAAGGACCGGCAGCTGAATTGGAAATGGGTCACCGATATCTAAATATCATTATGCAATTCTTCGGAGTGCCTTCCTTTGAAGGTTTATTCGTTGAAGGACATGCAGCAATGCCTGATAAAGCACAAGAAATTAAAGAAAATGCTATAGCACGTTCAAAAGATCTAGCTTCTACTTTTTAAATCAAGGAGCCAACAATTTTTGTTGGCTCAGACTGTAGACAAACTCGATGAAAATCGAGTTTGTCTATTTTTATGGCTTGTCAATTGGACGTTGATTGGAACGTAGGGCACTCGCTTTCCGCGGGCGGTCGGCCCTCGGCTTTCGCCTGCGGGGTCTCCCCTAGACGCGCTTTTCTAAGCAGGAGTCTCGTACACCCGCTCCAATTAACTTTGTCTTGCCTTTTAGATAGAACACTTTTGCCAGGAGTCATTTTTGTTTTAAAATAGAAGTATTAAAACTTGAGGTGATGAGGATGCTGATCTCGCTGAATAGAATCATGTTTAGAAGTTGGCTCTTTTTTTGTCAAAATAAAAAAATAATTATGTGTATGAATTCTTCTTCACCAATCATAGCGCATTAAGACTTCGTATTTTATCCGCAAGTTAAAATCTGGACCGCCCTAACGAGGTTTCAACATGGAATTATATTAATCATTGTATAAAAAGTCAGAAAAATATAAAATGTACTTAAATCGGAGGGCTTCTTCTTATGTCATGAGTAAGGTTTTCAAATTGTTCCACTATCATTTAAATATTTATTTCTTAAGAGAAAAGAGTGGTTTTTATGATGAAAGACATTAAAAATATCTATTGTGTAGGTCGAAACTATGCCTTGCATGCAAAAGAATTGAATAATGAAATACCAACTTCCCCTTTTTTATTTTCAAAACCGACTCATTCGCTCGTGGAGGCACACGGTCAGTCAATTACTTTGCCGAGTAATCAGGGTTCCGTTCACTTTGAAACTGAACTTGTCATACATATCGCAAAACAGTTCGAACCAGGAATGAAAGTAGATGAAATAGTAGACTCCATGGCCATTGGGTTGGATCTGACACTTAGAGATGTTCAATCACAGTTAAAACAAAAACAGCATCCTTGGCTTTTGGCTAAAGGATTCAAAAATTCGGCAGTTGTTAGTGATTTTATTTCGTTTCCAGGTGTTGAAGCATGTGAACAATTAGATTTTTCCCTTTTTAAAAATGGAGAGCGTGTACAGGTCGGGAATATTAAAGACTTACTTTTTGATTTGCAAACCATTATAGAATTTACAGCAGAGCATTTTGGGCTTGGAAAAGGAGATATAATTTATACCGGTACTCCAAGTGGCGTCGGTCCTCTTTCAGATCAGGACCAGCTTTCACTTAACTGGGGTGGAAATGAAATAGGGTCCTGTTCAGTTACAATGGGTTAAAGAAAAAAGCAGTCATTTTGACTGCTTTTTTTATGGATTAGCTCAATTTTAGACAAAAAGAAGAAACTCGTCTAAAATAACCATATAACATACGGATGGCACGCACTTTTTTTAAAAATAAGTTTAACCATTAAAATTATTTTTTATGGAGTATCTTAGAACAATTTATATGCCTTATGATAATCAATTAAAGTGCCAAATTTTAATTATATAGGATGGAACAGGGTGGAATGTGCATGAAAAACAACCAAGAAAAGAAGTATTTAGATAATTGGCTCTCGATTACAAATATTCAAATGGGCATTACGAATGAGCTGGAAAGTGCTTTGCAAAAAAATCATAACCTTTCATTAAAAGAGTTTTACGTTCTTTACTTTTTATCCAAAACAAGCGAAAAACAATTGAGGCTACAACAATTACAAGAGATGGTAGGATTAAGTCAAAGTGCTATATCCAGGCTGGTAGTCAGGCTTGAAGCAAAAAGCTGCGGCGTATTACAAAGGCAAATATGCGAAGATGATCGAAGAGGTATTTACACACGGTTAACTACATTAGGTGAAGAAAAACTACAAATATCCTTAAATACTGTTCATGAAATTCTGCACTCTGCTTTTTCAAAAGGAAACCTTCAAGAGGAATTGCAATCCTTAATCGAGAAATTATAATATGGTTCTAATAGCCCTTAATAACGTGAAGTCGGTTATTTCTATATATTTTAGATAGGAATATACCTTTAGCCCAGTAAGGTAATTATGAACGGATCTGTTGTGAAAGAGAGAAATGTTTATCCGGAATTGGATGTAAGCGCATGCATTTAAGAGGGATGGAATAGATTTGTTTTACCAGCGAGGATAAATTAGTTTAATGGCTATAATGTTCCGGGAAATGGATATATCATAATAAAGACGAACTGTTATTTTTAAAGTATTTTCTAAACAAAAAAAATGCCAGGACGGAGGATTATTAGCTCCTGGCATTTTTTTTAGAGAGAAAATTGAACTGGCTCTTTCTTTACTTTGCCGTTTTGTTGCAGGATTTCCCCCTATATAAATATAATTAATAATTAAAGAGAAGGAATCATGGTATTATCCCCTTCAGGTAGACAGAGAAAAAAGAGAACATGGTAAAATGTTCTTAACTGTCAATCTGGAGGGGATTTTTTGTATGGCAAAGAAGGGGCAAACGTTTCAAGCGTATACAG
>NZ_JBYSYV010000029.1:0-62598 GCF_058783805.1 Peribacillus sp. FW305-BF15
CACGGCAGTTAAGCTCTTCAGCGCCGATGGTAGTTGGGGGTTTCCCCCTGTGAGAGTAGGACGCCGCCAAGCCATTTTAAAAGATCAGCCATCCGGCTGGTCTTTTTTTTTGTAATTAAAAAAAATTTCCGTTTTCAGGGACAGTCCGGGCTGGCCTTATTTGAATTGGTTGCCTTATCATGAGGAGGAATGGATGAGCTGGGGAAATGGGGCAGAATTCTTAAGGAGAAGAAAAATTTCAGGTTTTACATCCATTTATATAGGGTATTTATATAAGATATTTCAACTTTAATGTTCAATGGGGTATGTAACTACATATAATTTGGAGAAAATGGATATTACAGAAAGAAAATGCGTTTAAGTTGCAAAATGCATTATTCCTTGTATAATAATAGTCAAATATAGTCAAAGTCAGAATGGAGGAGGCTGAGTGAGAAACATATCTGATGTTATCGAAACTTATTTGAAGCAAGTACTTGAAATAAGTCAAAAAGATATCTTGGAGATAAAAAGAAGTGAAATAGCGGATAAATTTCAGTGTGTTCCTTCTCAAATCAATTACGTAATAAATACCAGGTTTACCATCGAGAGAGGTTATGTTGTAGAGAGTAAGCGTGGAGGCGGCGGTTATATACGCATCATGAAAGTGGAATCACAGGATTCCGTGCAACTTATCAACCACTTATTATCGCTTATTGGTTCCAGGGTAACTCAATCGATGGCTGAAGGAGTAATTTCACGGCTGATGAATGAAGACGTCATTAATGAAAGAGAAGCAAAGATTATGATGAGCGTCATAGATAGATCGGTGATTTATATCGACCTGCCTGACCGCGATGAGCTTAGGGCAAGAATTTTAACAGCGATGCTTACTACTTTAAAATATAAATGAAACTGGCAGAGGTGATGAACGTTGATTTGCCAAGAATGTCATCAAAGGCCTGCTACCCTGCACTTCACCAAAATCATCAATGGAAAAAAGACTGAAGTCATGATTTGTGAGAAATGTGCTCAGGAAAAAGGTGAAATGTTCATGGAGGCAGGTGGACCTGGTTTTTCAATAAATAATTTATTAGCAGGATTGTTGAATATGGAGTCGAATATTCAACAGACAAAGGCAAATGCATTTCCGAAAACGGAAGAGAGGCGCTGCCCGCATTGTCATCGATCTTATAAAGAATTTGTCCATATTGGCAAGTTTGGCTGTGCCGAATGTTATAAAACGTTCAATGAACAGTTAAATCCCATTTTAAAGAGGGTTCATAGCGGCAATACAGCACACATAGGGAAAATTCCAAAAAGGATTGGCGGCGCCATATATCTTCGAAAGCAAATTTTGGATTTGAAAGAAGTTTTAAAGGTCCACATTGATCAAGAGGAGTTTGAGAAGGCGGCAGAAGTAAGAGATAAGGTTCGTTCCCTTGAAAAAAGGTATGAAGCACAAGAGGGAGGCGAGGAATTATGAGCTTGGAAAAGTTTGTAGAAAACGCCTTGAGTTCCTGGATGAGTGCCGAAGGTCCGGAAATCGATATTGTATTGAGTTCGCGGATTCGGCTGGCCAGGAATTTCAAAGACTTTACCTTCCCAACCTCCTTTTCGAACGAAGAAGCTAATAAAATCATTGAATTGATTAAAAAAAGAATCGAAGAGGAAGTAACCCCAGAGATTGGGAAATTGGAGCTGTTAGAGATTGACCAATTGCAGCCACTGGAAAAGCGCGTTCTGGTTGAAAAACATTTAATCAGTCCTCATTTAGTTGAAGATTCAGCGAAAAGCGCGTGTCTCCTTTCGGAAAATGAAGAAATAAGTATCATGATAAACGAAGAGGACCATCTCCGTATTCAATGTTTAATGTCGGGGTTGCAGCTAAAGGAAACCTTAAAGATTGCAAATGTTCTTGACGATTGGATTGAAGAATCCATAGACTATGCATATGATGAAGAAAGAGGATACCTGACTAGTTGTCCGACTAATGTGGGAACAGGGTTAAGGGCTTCAGTCATGATGCATCTGCCGGGTCTGGTCCTTACACAGCAGATGAATAATATCATACCGGCTATCAACCAATTGGGGTTGGTGGTTCGAGGGATTTATGGAGAGGGCAGTCAAGCGTTGGGGAATATTTTTCAAATTTCCAATCAAATCACTCTTGGAAAATCGGAAAGGGATATCGTTGAAGATCTAACGAGCGTAGTGCAACAAATCATAGCCCAGGAACGGTCAGCGAGGGATGCATTAGCGAGGACTTCCCACATACAATTAGAAGATAGAATTTTCCGTTCATATGGGGTTTTGTCCAATGCTCGAATAATCGAGACAAAGGAAGCAGCTACATGTATCTCAGATGTTAGATTAGGGATAGATCTTGGGTATATAAAGAGTATTTCCAAAAGCATTCTAAATGAATTGATGATTTTGACGCAGTCGGGATTTTTACAAAAGTACGCAGGCGGCCCTTTAAGACCCCATGAAAGGGATATCCGTAGAGCAGCACTCATCCGGGAACGCTTGAATTTCACGGAATCTTCCTCCTCATAGAGGTTATTGACCCCTTTAGGGAGAATTAAATTTCATGTAATAGATATGGAGCAAGAATAAGCTTCTGCCATTACTTAGAGAATTGCCAGCAATTTTATTCAAAACGAAAATTCTTAAGGAGGAATTCCCTATGATGTTTGGTCGTTTTACTGAAAGAGCCCAGAAAGTATTAGCATTAGCCCAAGAAGAAGCAATCCGTTTAGGTCATAATAATATTGGCACGGAACATATTTTACTGGGCCTGGTCCGAGAGGGTGATGGTATTGCAGCCAAAGCGTTATATGCTCTTGGATTGGGTCCGGAGAAGATTCAGAAAGAAGTGGAAAATTTAATTGGCCGTGGACAGGATACGGCCCAAACGATACATTATACCCCAAGAGCCAAGAAGGTCATTGAGCTTTCCATGGATGAAGCAAGAAAATTAGGTCACTCATATGTTGGGACAGAGCATGTCCTTCTAGGTCTTATACGAGAAGGGGAGGGTGTCGCTGCCCGCGTATTGAATAATCTGGGAGTAAGTTTAAATAAAGCCCGACAACAAGTATTACAACTTTTGGGCAGCAATGAATCAGGTGGTCATCAAGGTTCAGCCGCTGCAAATGCAAGCACGCCGACACTAGATGGCCTTGCCCGTGATTTAACGGCGATTGCAAGGGAAGGAAGCTTGGATCCGGTTATCGGTAGAAGTAAGGAAATACAGCGTGTCATTGAGGTATTAAGCCGTCGTACAAAAAATAACCCAGTATTGATCGGTGAACCTGGCGTTGGTAAAACAGCCATTGCTGAAGGGCTTGCCCAACAGATTATCAATAACGAGGTACCTGAGATTTTACGTGATAAACGCGTCATGACACTTGATATGGGTACTGTTGTGGCTGGCACTAAATACCGGGGTGAATTTGAGGACCGGTTGAAGAAAGTCATGGATGAAATACGTCAGGCGGGTAATATCATCCTATTCATCGATGAATTGCATACATTGATTGGTGCAGGTGGTGCAGAAGGTGCCATCGATGCCTCCAATATCCTTAAACCATCATTGGCCCGTGGTGAATTACAATGTATCGGTGCTACAACTTTGGATGAGTACCGTAAGTATATTGAAAAGGATGCTGCCCTTGAACGTCGCTTCCAGCCAATCCAAGTCGATGAGCCGACAATTGAGGAATCCATCCAAATTCTCAAAGGTCTTCGTGACCGTTATGAGGCACATCACCGCGTATCGATCACTGACGAAGCGATTGATGCTGCAGTCAAATTATCAGACCGTTATATTTCCGATCGCTTTTTACCTGATAAAGCGATTGACTTGATTGATGAAGCTGGTTCCAAAGTTAGGCTGCGCTCATACACAACGCCACCTAACCTAAAGGAACTTGAAGTGAAACTAGATGATGTTCGCAAGGAAAAGGATGCTTCCGTTCAGAGTCAGGAATTTGAAAAAGCTGCTTCGCTTCGCGATACAGAACAACGCTTAAGAGAACAATTGGAAGAAACGAAAAAAACTTGGAAAGAAAAACAAGGGCAGGAAAACAGTGAAGTGACTGTGGATGACATTGCACACGTCGTATCCAGCTGGACGGGAGTGCCGGTTACTAAATTGGCGCAAACGGAGTCAGACAAACTGCTTAATATGGAGTCAATCCTCCATGATCGTGTAATTGGGCAGGAAGAGGCCGTCATTGCGGTTTCTAAAGCAGTACGGCGTGCAAGGGCAGGTTTGAAAGATCCTAAGCGTCCAATTGGTTCCTTCATCTTCCTGGGGCCTACAGGGGTCGGTAAAACCGAGCTAGCCCGTGCTTTGGCTGAATCCATTTTTGGTGATGAAGATGCCATGATCCGCATCGATATGTCCGAATATATGGAGAAACATTCGACTTCACGTCTTGTTGGATCGCCTCCAGGATATGTTGGGTACGAAGAAGGCGGTCAGTTAACGGAAAAAGTGCGGAGGAAACCATACTCCGTCGTTCTGCTTGATGAAATAGAAAAGGCGCATCCGGATGTCTTCAATATTCTTCTTCAAGTGTTGGAAGACGGAAGACTGACAGATTCCAAGGGGCGTACTGTCGATTTCAGGAATACCATTCTGATCATGACATCGAATGTAGGGGCGTCTGCCTTGAAAACTGATAAGTATGTCGGCTTTAACATCCAGGATACTGGGCAGGACTATAAAAATATGAAAGGGAAAGTGATGGAAGAACTCAAACGTGCATTCCGTCCGGAATTCCTGAATCGTATTGATGAAACTATCGTGTTCCACTCATTAGAGAAGGATCACTTGAAACAAATCGTTACATTAATGTCAAATCAGCTTACTACCCGTTTGAAAGAACAGGAGATATACTTGGAGCTGACAGATGCGGCTAGAGAAAAAATTGCCACGGAAGGTTTTGATCCGGAATATGGGGCAAGGCCAATCCGCAGGGCGCTTCAGAAGCATGTAGAAGATTATCTATCCGAAGAGTTGCTTAAAGGCAACGTGAAAAAAGGGCAAACGGTCGTAATGGATGTCGTGAATAATGAGTTTGCAATCCGACAAGGCGAGCCTGTTAATGTAAGTGAATAACCTGATCCTAAACTTCGAGGTACACGCAGATTCTTTTGCAGTGTACCTCTGTTTTTTATCTATAGGTAGATATGAGTATAAACGGGAAAAGCAAAGTGAATATTTTTTTAAAAAAACTTAGCCTTAAGAAGGTTTAAATAAAACAGAGATATAATATCCTTAATATAGATATTTTTTCCAAAGGAAGAGGAGTAATTTATGGCTGTAAAAAAGAAAACAAAATTTATGTGTCAGTCTTGTGGGTATGAGTCCGCGAAATGGATGGGGAAATGCCCAGGCTGCGGTGAATGGAACAAAATGGTCGAGGAAACCGAAATCGTTAAACCTGCAAGAAAAGGCGCTTTTACCCATTCAGAGGTTAGAGTTTCCGGGGAACGGGAGAAGGCAGCACCCATAACGACCATTCAGTCAGAAAAAGAACCACGCATTAAGACGGATCTAATGGAATTGAATCGTGCTCTTGGGGGCGGGATCGTACAGGGATCACTTGTATTGATCGGAGGGGACCCGGGTATCGGTAAGTCCAC
Source organism: Peribacillus sp. FW305-BF15 (assembly GCF_058783805.1). Classification (NCBI taxonomy): domain Bacteria; kingdom Bacillati; phylum Bacillota; class Bacilli; order Caryophanales; family Bacillaceae; genus Peribacillus; species Peribacillus sp. FW305-BF15. The sequence continues at coordinate 5,638 of NZ_JBYSYV010000029.1, forward strand.
CCTGCTTCTACAGGTATCATCCCAATTGGCGCATAAACAGAAAAAAGTGCTTTATATATCAGGTGAAGAATCAGTCAAGCAAACCAAATTGAGAGCGGACCGGCTTGGGACCATGTCGGAAAATCTATTCGTTTATTCTGAAACCGATATGGACTATATCCAACAGGCAATTACAGACGTTAAACCGGATTTGGTCATAATTGACTCGATTCAAACGGTTTACCATTCTGAGGTTACATCTGCCCCGGGAAGCGTTTCACAAGTGAGGGAATGCACAGCCTCACTCATGCGCATTGCTAAAACGAACGGGATTGCGATTTTTATCGTCGGTCACGTTACAAAAGAAGGGGCCATTGCGGGACCACGGCTGCTTGAGCACATGGTGGACACCGTATTATATTTTGAAGGGGAAAGACACCATACATATCGAATTATACGTGCGGTTAAAAATCGCTTTGGTTCGACGAATGAGATGGGTATTTTTGAAATGAAGGAACATGGATTGGAAGAGGTGGCGAATCCATCGGAAATTTTCCTTGAAGAACGGTCGCAAGGAGCTTCGGGGTCCACAGTCGTCGCATCCATGGAGGGCACAAGGCCGGTGCTTGTTGAAATTCAAGCATTGATTTCTCCTACGAGTTTTGGCAATCCGAGGCGGATGGCCACAGGAATTGACCACAATCGAGTTTCGCTTTTAATGGCTGTCCTGGAAAAGAGAGTGGGCTTGCTGCTCCAAAACCAAGATGCGTATTTAAAGGTTGCTGGCGGTGTCAAGCTGGATGAACCGGCAATTGACCTCGCTGTCGCAATAAGCATTGCATCAAGCTTCCGTGATAAACCAACAAACCCTGCCGATTGCATCATTGGTGAAGTGGGGCTGACTGGTGAAGTGAGAAGGGTGTCACGAATTGAACAAAGGGTGCAGGAAGCAGCGAAATTAGGGTTTGAGCGGGTTATCATACCGGCTAATAATATAGGAGGGTGGACCGCGCCGAAAGGTATTAAGATCATTGGTGTTTCATCGGTTTCGGAGGCTCTTAAACAATCGTTAGGGGGTTAAGCATGACAGATAAAAAAGGGTATGAGAAAACAAAATTGGAAATCCTGCAAATCGTAGCACCGGGTACCCCGCTTCGGGAGGGTATTGAAAATGTCCTGAGGGCAAACACGGGCGGTTTGATAGTGGCCGGATATAATGAGAAGGTGCGAACGATCGTGGATGGCGGCTTCGAAATCAACTGCAGCTGTACCCCCAGTACATTATATGAGTTGGCGAAGATGGACGGGGCCATCATTTTAAATGAAACCGCCGATAAGATCATTTTTGCAAATGCCCAATTAGTGCCTGATAACAGTACACCTTCCACTGAAACGGGAATGAGGCATAGGACAGCGGAACGGGTGGCTAGGGAGACCAAGTCGTTGGTCATCGCAATCTCACAACGCCGGAATGTCATCACTTTATATCAGGGCAATTTCCGGTATGCCCTTAAAGATATAGGAGTCATACTTGCCAAGGCTAATTTAGCCATCCAGACCTTGGAAAAATACAAGGTGGTCCTGCAGCAGAGCATATCGGTTTTAGGAGCGCTCGAGTTTGAGGAAATCGTGACCTATGCCGATCTTTTGCAGGTATTTCACCGTTATGTGATGGTGCTCAGGATCAAGGCAGAGCTGCTGACGTACCTAAATGAGCTTGGTACGGAAGGAAGGCTGATCCGTTTGCAAATGAATGAAATCCTGGCAGATATTGAAACGGAAGGGAAATGGCTTATCAAGGATTATACCTCCAGTAATGATGAAAATCCCGAGGAAATCATTTTTAGGCTTCAAGAGTTGGCCATGCAGGAAAAACTGGATGAAAGCATTCTTCTTAAGGTGCTGGGCTATCATGGATACATTCATCTTGATGAGTCAGTACATCCCCGTGGTTACCGTATTCTTCATAAAATCCCACGCTTGCCGGGTTTGATCATCGAAAATTTAGTGAAACAGTTCGGAAGCTTTAGTGAAGTCAATAAAGCTACGGTTGAAAACCTTGACGATGTGGAGGGTATAGGTGAAGTCCGGGCAAATAAAATTAAAGAAGGACTCCGAATTTTGAAAAATCAGCTGGTCACAAATAGAAGGATGTAAGGTGCAGCCGGCTTTTAAAAAACTCCTGAACGGGCTTGAAATTGATTGGTGTTTATTTTTGACACTCAAAACTCGGGGTGCTAGGCTAATATTACGAAAAAGAGAAGAATTCATATTTGTAAATCCATTATCCTTAAGTGAATTTAATGTATATAGTGAAAACGAATTTTCAAGGTTTCATTTTATTTTATTGGTCAATAATGAGTAGAAGGAGGTGAAAGGGATGTTAAAACGCATTATACAAGCATGCTTCTTAATAGTCGGCGGAACACTTGGTATGTTGCTTATTCCGGAATTATTAACTGTTTTACATGCAGACGATATTGCTTTATTAAACAATCCTTATGTAAGTGTACTGTTGGGTGCCATTATCTTTTATCTTATAACTTTTTGGGCAGTAGATCATGTGATCTACTTTATGAAATGGCTGGAGGAACAGCTTGTAAAGATACCGATTACGGATATAATCTTTGGCAGCGTAGGTCTTTTAGTTGGATTGCTGGCAGCGTTCTTGGTTGGATCCGCATTCAGTGCCATCAAGGTTCCCATTTTGAATACAGTGGTTCCTATCATCCTTACGCTTTTATTTGGATATCTTGGTTTTCAGGTGGGCTTTAAAAAACGTGATGAGCTATTGAGTTTATTCACGAAAAGCAATAAGAAAAAGAACTCGGATGGTGAAGCAAGCGAAGAGGATGAAGAGGGGTATAGCAAGCGCCTGAAGATTCTCGATACAAGCGTCATCATTGATGGCAGAATTGCGGATATTTGTCAGACGGGCTTTCTGGAGGGTACCATCGTCATTCCTCAATTCGTATTAAACGAATTGCAGCACATTGCCGATTCATCTGATGCATTGAAAAGGAATCGTGGAAGGCGCGGTTTGGATATCCTGAATCGGATTCAAAAAGACCTGCCGATTAAAGTGGAGATGTACGAGGGGGATTTTGAAGACATTCAGGAAGTGGACAGTAAACTGGTGAAGCTTGCCAAAATATCGGGCGGAATGGTCGTTACCAATGATTTCAATTTAAACAAAGTATGCGAGTTTCAAAATGTGGCGGTACTTAATATCAATGACCTGGCCAATGCCGTAAAACCAGTTGTACTTCCTGGGGAAGAGATGAACGTTCAGGTCATAAAGGACGGGAAAGAGCAGAACCAGGGCATCGCTTATTTGGACGATGGAACCATGATCGTTGTCGAGGGTGGCCGTGACCATATCGGGAAACGGATCGATGTACTTGTCACAAGTGTATTGCAAACCTCTGCAGGCCGGATGATATTCGCTAAACCGAAACTATTAGAAAAAGCATTATAAAGAAGAGTAGGAGAAACCGTTATGTTTTATGAAGTAGTGATACCTGCAGCTGGACAAGGCAAAAGAATGAAAGCGGGCAAGAATAAACTTTTTATTGAACTATCGGGTATCCCGATCATTGTTTATACACTGCGTGTCTTCGAAGAAGATCCTGACTGTCGAGGGATTATCCTTTCGATAAACCCGGCAGAAAAGGATTATTTCAATCAATTGATAGCAGCGAATGGGCTTAAAAAGGTCAAGAAACTGGTCATGGGTGGCAAGGAGCGCCAACAAAGCGTTTATAATGGACTGCAACATGCAGAAGAAGACATCGTCCTGGTCCATGACGGTGCCCGCCCTTTTATTACCCTAGGGCAAATCAGTGAATTGACTACTGCTGCCTCCCTTCATGGAGGTGCCGTAATTGCAGTGCCCGTTAAGGATACGATTAAAAAAGCGGCAAACAAAAAGGTATTGGAAACAGTGGAACGATCAAGCTTGTGGGCGGTGCAAACTCCACAAGCTTTTCGTGTATCCATATTAAAAAGGGCGTATGAACAGGCAGAAGCTGAAGAATTTTTAGGGACGGACGATGCAAGTTTACTAGAGCGGATCAATGAACAGGTAGTTATTATTGAGGGCAATTATGATAATATTAAGATTACGACTCAGGAAGACCTTTATTTTGCAGAAGCGATTTTACATAAACAACAACATGGAAAACGATGATTGGGGAGAATGATATGTTTAGAATAGGACAAGGATATGACGTTCATCAGCTTGTGGAAGGCAGGCCTTTGATAATTGGCGGGATTACGATTCCGTATGAGAAAGGACTGCTGGGTCATTCGGATGCGGATGTCCTTCTGCATACTGTTGCCGATGCCTGCTTGGGGGCAATTGGTGCAGGGGATATCGGTAAGCATTTTCCGGATACCGACCCTGAATTTAAAGATGCCGATTCGGCAAAACTGCTGCAGTATATTTGGGCGATCGTAAAAAAAGAAGGATATTCCCTAGGCAATGCGGATTGTACAATCATTGCACAAAGCCCGAAAATGGCACCGTATATCGAGGAAATGCGAGGCAGGATTGCAGAACTTTTAGATTCCTCGATAGACAGGATTAATGTAAAGGCGACCACAACGGAGAAACTTGGATTTACAGGCAGGGGCGAAGGAATCGCTGCACAGGCTGTTGTTTTATTGGTCAAATCAAACTAAATCGTTTTTAGAGTGGATGCCTTTATCCCAATGTATTTAAATGATAATATAAACAATAGAATAGAACGACTGGGAGGTCTATATATAACATGAGCAGCGATATTCGAGTTCGCTATGCACCGAGTCCGACTGGACATTTACATATTGGTAATGCACGGACTGCTTTATTTAATTATTTATACGCACGAAATAAAGGCGGGAAATTCATCATCCGTATTGAAGATACCGACCAAAAGAGAAATATTGAAGGCGGAGAGGAAAGTCAGCTTAAATATTTGAAATGGCTTGGCATGGATTGGGATGAAGGTGTTGATGTTGGCGGTGAATACGGTCCATACCGTCAATCCGAAAGGAACGACCTTTATCAGGAATTGTATCAAGAGCTTTTGGATAAGGGTTTAGCATATAAATGCTATTGTACGGAAGAAGAGCTTGAAGCAGAGCGTGAAGGACAGGTCGAACGCAATGAAACGCCAAAATATTCCGGGAAGTGCAAGCATTTAACTGAGGAAGAGCAAGCGGAACTAGTGGCACAAGGAAGAAAACCGAGCATTCGCTTTGCCGTTCCAGCTGGGAAGGTCCTTACTTTCAAAGATATGGTCAAGGATGAGGTTTCATTTGAAACAGATGGCTTTGGTGATTTTGTCATCGTTAAAAAGGATGGCATTCCAACGTATAACTTTGCAGTGGCCGTCGATGATCACTTGATGAAGATTTCCCATGTCCTTCGCGGTGATGATCATATCTCCAATACTCCAAAACAATTGATGATTTATGAAGCTTTCGGCTGGGAACCGCCGGTATTCGGACATATGACGCTGATTGTAAACGAAAGCAGGAAGAAACTGAGTAAACGTGATGAGTCGATCATTCAATTCATTGAACAATATGAAGAGCTGGGTTATGTACCTGAAGCTTTATTCAATTTCATTACATTACTAGGATGGTCTCCGGTCGGGGAGGAAGAGATATTCACGAAGGAAGAATTCATTAATCTTTTCGATGCTGACCGTCTGTCTAAATCACCTGCACTTTTCGATAAGCAGAAGCTTACATGGATGAATAACCAATATGTGAAGCAATTGGACGTCAATCGTGCAGTGGAATTGTCATTGCCTCACTTAATTAAAGCCGGGAAGGTTTCAGAGACACTGACCGCCGAAGAAGAAGAGTGGGTACATGGGCTTGTTTCACTTTTTCAAGAACAGATGAGCTATGGAGCGGAAATAGTCGAGCTTTCTGAACTGTTTTTCAAGGATGAGGTCGAGTTCGAGCAAGAAGCTAAGGAAGTGCTGGCTGAAGAACAGGTACCTGAAGTCATGAAAGCTTTCCTTCAGGAGATCGAAGGGCTTGAAGAATTTAATGCGGATGAAATCAAGAAGTCGATTAAAGCCGTACAAAAAAGCACAGGGCATAAAGGGAAAAAATTATTCATGCCGATAAGGGCTGCCGTCACGGGTCAAACACATGGTCCTGACTTGCCTAAGGCAATTTCATTACTGGGCAAAGAAAAAATTAAACAGCGTATTCAGAGTATTTTATATTAACAATTTGTCGAAAATGTAATATAGTATTTAATAATCTTACAAAAGAACGCGTAGATGGGGAGAAGTAAGTAAACGAAGCTTTTTAGAGAGAACCATAACCTGCTGAAAGTGGTTCAGGCCTCTCGTTTTCTGAAATGCACCCTTGAGTCCTTTGCTGAACTAACCTATAGTAGGCACAGGCGGAATGTCCTCCGTTACAGGGATTAAAGTTGGGGATGAAAAAACAGGAAAAAGCTTTACCTGGTTCGTACATTCCAAACAGAGTGGAACCGCGCTTCAAGCGTCTCTGTCTATTTGGACAGAGACGCTTTTTTATATGCTTTAAAAGCTTCAAAAGGGGATGTTGGAAAAGGACGGAACATAGGGGGGAATCATTTTGTTAAAGATGTTTAAAGAAGATATCGAAGTGGTTTTTGATCAAGATCCTGCTGCGCGCAGCTATTTGGAAGTCATATTGACGTACGCTGGTTTACATGCGATTTGGAGTCATAGGATGGCTCATGCACTATTTAAGAGGAAATTCTTTTTCCTGGCGAGAAGCATATCTCAAATCAGCCGGTTTTTTACCGGAATTGAAATTCATCCAGGGGCTACGATTGGCCGTCGTTTCTTCATTGACCATGGAATGGGGATTGTCATTGGCGAAACTTGTGAAATTGGCGACAATGTATCCGTCTTTCAAGGTGTAACACTTGGGGGGACCGGAAAAGAAAAGGGAAAACGTCATCCTACGATAAAGGATAATGTTTTGATAGCTACAGGAGCAAAAGTGCTGGGTTCCATCACTGTTGGGGAAAACTCGAAAATCGGTGCGGGATCGGTCGTTCTAAAGGAAGTGCCACCTAATTCTACAGTGGTGGGCATTCCAGGTAAAGTGGTCATTCAAGATGGCATCAAAATCAATAAAGACCTAAATCATTGTGATCTTCCTGATCCAATCGCTGATCGCTTTAAGGAATTGGATAGTGAAATCAGAGCCTTAAGAGCAAGGTTGGCCGAACAGAAGCAGGAAGAAAGGAGTCTATAATATGGCGATTAAAATATATAACACAGCAACAAGAAAAAAGGAAACCTTCGTCCCGATTGAAGAGGGAAAGGTGAAGATGTATGTATGCGGACCCACTGTCTATAATTACATTCATATTGGCAATGCAAGACCGGCAATCGTATTCGATACCGTTCGTAGGTATTTGGATTACCGTGGATATGATGTGCAATTCGTTTCTAACTTCACGGATGTGGATGATAAGCTGATTCGCGCGGCAAAAGAATTGGGGGAAGATGTCCCGACCATATCTGAGCGTTTCATCAAGGCGTATTTTGAAGACGTGTCGGCATTGGGCTGCAAAAAAGCGGATGCTCACCCGACCGTAATGGAGAACATGGATGCAATCATTGAATTCATCTCGGCGCTAATCGAGAAAGGATTCGCTTATGAATCGGAAGGGGATGTGTACTACCGCACTCGTAAGTTTGAGGGATATGGCAAGCTTTCACATCAGTCCATCGATGAGCTTCGAGTGGGGGCACGTATTGAAATAGGGGAGAAAAAACAAGATGCCCTTGATTTTGCCCTTTGGAAAGCGGCCAAGGATGATGAAATATCATGGGAGAGCCCATGGGGTAAGGGGCGTCCTGGCTGGCATATCGAATGCTCCGCAATGGTCAAAAAGTATTTGGGGGATACCATCGATATTCATGCAGGAGGTCAAGATCTGGCATTCCCGCATCATGAAAATGAAATTGCACAATCCGAAGCATTGACGGGTAAGACCTTTGCGAATTATTGGATGCATAATGGGTATATAAATATTGAGAATGAAAAAATGTCTAAGTCCTTAGGCAATTTCGTCCTTGTGCATGACATCATTCAGAAGCATGATCCACAAGTGTTACGCTTCTTCATGTTATCAGTACATTACCGTCATCCGATCAATTATAGTGAAGAAGTGCTTGAAAATGTAAAAGCGTCCCTTGAACGCTTAAGGACATCATATCAAAATTTAAAGCATCGCCTTCAAGTAAGTGACGGATTGACTGAGAATAATGATGTTTGGTTGGAGAAGCTGAATGATTTACATGAACAATTCATTAAGGAAATGGACGATGATTTCAACACAGCTAATGCAATATCCATGCTTTTTGAACTTTCCAAACAGGCAAATTATTACTTGATGGAGAAAAACACAGACAAGGAAGTAATTGATGCTTTCCTTGATAAATTCAACACCTTATTTTCTGTCCTCGGTTTGTCCCTTGAAGAAGAGGGGCTTCTGGATGAGGAAATTGAAGGGTTGATACAGCAAAGGATTCAAGCGCGGAAAGACCGCAATTTTGGATTATCTGATGAAATTCGCGATCGCTTGAAAAACATGAATATCATATTAGAGGATACCCCTCAAGGTACAAGATGGAAAAGAGGGTAATTAATGCTTCATTACGATAGTAAGGTAGATGCAAAAATGCTGAACAGTCTTGCTTTAGCATATATAGGTGATGCTGTATACGAAACGTATATACGGCATCACCTCATTCAAAAAGGGGCGGTCAAGCCCAATCTACTTCACAAAAAAGCTACATCTTTTGTAGCTGCTAAAGCGCAAAATAAAATCATCCACTTCTTTCTGGAGTCAGATTGGCTATCGGAAGAGGAATCCGCTGTCGTTCGGCGCGGCCGAAATGCGAAATCCGGTACGGTACCGAAGAATACAGATGTGCAAACGTATCGCTACAGTACAGCCTTCGAGGCTCTTATGGGATTTTTGTATTTATCCGGTCGAATAGAAAGAATGGAAGAACTCATCAAAAAATCCATTGAATACATTGAAGAAGAAAAGGGGAGTAACCCATGAGCGAAGAATATATCATTGGCAGAAACCCCGTATTGGAAGCACTTCGCTCCGAACGGGAAGTTAATAAAATTTGGATAGCCGAGGGCTCGCAAAAAGGCTCCATGCAACCACTTATCGGTCTCGCGAAGGAAAAGAAGGTTCTCGTGCAAATCGTACCGAAGAAAAAAATTGACCAAATGGTAGAAGGCATCCATCAAGGCGTTATCGCACAAGTGGCTGCATATGAATATGTGGAGCTGGATGACTTATTCGCTAAAGCGGCTGAACGGGACGAAGCACCTTTTTTCATGATCCTTGATGAGGTTGAAGATCCGCATAATTTAGGTTCGATCATGAGGACGGCCGATGCAGTCGGGGCACATGGAATCATCATACCAAAAAGAAGAGCGGTGGGCTTGACGGCAACAGTGGCAAAAGCTTCGACGGGTGCAATCGAATATATTCCTGTAGCTCGCGTTACAAATCTGGCAAGAGCGGTGGAAGAATTGAAAGAGCGAGGGGTATGGATAGTCGGTACCGATGCGAAAGGCAGCGATGATTACCGTAACATGGACGGAAAGATGCCTATCGGACTTGTTATCGGCAGCGAAGGAAAAGGCATGGCCCGGTTAATGAAGGAGAAATGTGATTTTCTCATCCGTCTTCCAATGGCAGGAAAAGTAACTTCGTTAAATGCATCGGTAGCAGCCGGTTTATTGATGTATGAGGTTTATAGAAAAAGAAATCCCCTAGGGCAATGACGAAATGAATATTCTGTTGGTGGACGGTTATAACATTATTGGAGCTTGGCCGGAACTGAGAGAATTAAAAGAACGGGATCTTGCTGCTGCAAGGGACCGATTGATAGAAATGATGGCGGAATATCAAGCATTTACCGGATACCGTGTAATTGTCGTATTTGATGCTCAATATGTTCAGGGAATTGCCCGCATATTCAAAAATCACAAAGTTGACGTAATTTTTACAAAAGAAAATGAAACTGCGGATGAAAGAATAGAAAAGATGGCCATCGAACTGAATAATGTCAAAACGCAAATTCAAGTGGCAACCTCTGACTTCACGGAACAGTGGGTGATCTTTGGCCAAGGGGCCCTAAGGAAATCCGCTCGTGAACTGCTAATTGAAATGGAAGAAATTCAAGGCGAAATCAAGAAAGATGTAAGAAAAACAACAACGATAAGACCCGTTGCTAAAATTCCTTTAAGTGAAGAAGTGGCAGAAATTTTCGAAAAATGGCGCCGGGGGAAAATTTGAACCATTGACGGGTAAAATTTACCTGCTGTATAATATTTCTATCTGAGTCAGGTCAGGGGGATATAATGTGGGTCTCAAATTCGGAATGAAGCTGAACGAAAAGTATCTTCAGTTTGAGGATGATGAATTGATAGGGTTGGTGCACACTGGAGACAGTGAAGCGCTTGATTATTTGATCCAAAAGTATCGTAATTTTGTAAGAGCGAAGGCAAGGACTTATTTCTTGATTGGTGCCGATAAGGAAGACATCGTGCAAGAAGGTATGATTGGTTTATATAAAGCCGTCCGTGATTTTAAAGGGGATAAGTTATCTTCTTTTAAAGCATTTGCAGAACTATGCATTACGAGGCAGATCATTACAGCTATCAAAACAGCAACACGTCAAAAACATATTCCGCTCAATTCCTATGTTTCCCTGGACAAGCCAATTTATGATGAGGAATCGGACCGAACTCTAATGGATATCATATCGGGTACGAAGGTTTTGGACCCGGAAGAACTGATCATCAACCAGGAAGAGTTTGACGATATCGAATTAAAGATGGCCGAGCTCCTGAGTGATCTTGAGAGAAAAGTGTTAGCTCTTTACCTGGATGGACAAACCTACCAAGAAATTTCGGAAGAGTTGAACCGGCATGTTAAGTCAATCGACAACGCCCTTCAGCGGGTGAAAAGAAAGCTCGAGCGCTATCTGGAAGTAAGGGAAATCAGTTTATAATCCCTCCGCTTTTTCCGCTTAATTTCATCTGTCCCTTCTCCACATGGAAGTTTTTTATTCACTAAGATTTTTAGATGCAAGCCGATGTTTTGATTTACGTTGTCCATAATGGGTGGAACCCGCTTTGATATTGACAATAAAAAACAGTCGTGATAAGGTTTTATGGATATAGTAGATAGGATAGGTGTATCTAATGCGAAAAAAAATAGTTCTTGCCTGCAACGATTGCGGTTCAAGAAATTATAGTTATGAGAGCAAACAATCGACAAGCGGCGAACGGCTGGAAATCAAGAAATTTTGCAGTACGTGCAACTCACACTCGATTCACAAAGAAACGAAATAACCGTTTTATAAATAGATTGACAGAAGCTTCTAATGCTTGGAGGTACATTCATGAAACGTTTTACCGAATTTTTCAGCGGAGTCGCTCGCGAAATGCAAAAGGTAAGCTGGCCGAAACGCAAGGAGCTTACCAAATATACAATCGTGGTGGTAACGACTGTAGTATTTATGGCTTTATTCTTTACAGTGGTCGATTTGGGTATTTCCGAATTAATTCGCTTAGTTATTGAATAAGAGATTCGAAAATAAGGTATAATAGTGATAGAATAATATGTGTCAGCAGAAAAGCCCGGAAACGGGTTTTTTAATTTGTCTTTTTTAATAAGTGAAGAAGTTCAAAAACGAGTGCTGCTGTAATACGAATCATCACAATATATTCTAGTTAAGTTCGGGATGACGCCTGTATGGTTTTTTGGCTAAAACGTTCAAAGATAAAGATTAATAAAGAAAATGATCGATTGCAGGGAGGGAAGGACGTTAAAGTCCTAACACATGGAAAAGAATTGGTATGTAGTTCACACCTATTCAGGTTATGAGAACAAGGTTAAAGCTAACTTGGAAAAACGTGTTGAAACTATGGGGATGGAAGACAAGATCTTTCGCGTTGTAGTTCCAGAAGAAGAAGAAACAGAAGTGAAAGATGGCAAAAAGAAAGTGACCAAAAAGAAAGTGTTTCCAGGTTATGTGTTGGTTGAGATCATCATGACGGATGATTCATGGTATGTTGTCCGTAATACGCCTGGGGTAACAGGTTTCGTGGGTTCATCTGGAGCTGGGTCAAAACCGACTGCATTGCTTCCGGAGGAAATTGAAGTCGTTCTTAAACGTATGGGCGTAGATGAAAGCAAAATCGAAGTTGATTTTGAAATCGGTGATACGGTTCAAGTTAAAGAAGGACCATTTGCAACTTTTGCAGGACCGATTGAAGAACTTGATAAAGACAAAGGGAAAGTAAGGGTCCTAGTCAATATGTTCGGCCGTGATACACCGGTAGAACTTGATTTTAATCAAGTGGAAAAATTATAAACGGAAAAAAACTTGAAATTACCTTTTGAAAGTGGTAAAATTTCAAAGGTCAGTATGTTTCAATTTTTAGGCCTCAACGATACAAGCATTCTTTATTAATAGATAAAGAATTCAAGATGAGTGGGAGGGTATTACCCTATTACCACATCACGGACTTATAAGGAGGTGTGTCTCGTGGCTAAAAAAGTAATTAAAATGGTTAAATTGCAAATTCCTGCTGGTAAAGCGAATCCGGCACCGCCAGTCGGTCCTGCATTAGGTCAAGCTGGTGTAAACATCATGGGATTCTGTAAGGAGTTCAACGCTCGTACAGCAGATCAAGCTGGTCTAATTATTCCTGTTGAAATCACGGTATTTGAAGACCGTTCATTTACATTCATTACAAAAACTCCACCGGCTGCAGTATTGCTTAAGAAAGTAGCTGGTATCGAGTCTGGTTCTGGTGAACCTAACCGTAATAAAGTTGCTACAGTCAAGCGTGATCAAGTGCGCGAGATTGCTGAAACTAAAATGCCTGACCTAAACGCTGCAAGTGTTGAAGCTGCAATGCGTATGGTTGAAGGTACTGCTCGCAGCATGGGTATTGTCATCGAAGACTAATCCATGTAATTGCTATTTGTTTCTACGGGGTTGCGATTGATACTCGCAACCTTTATTCGTGGGAGGTCATTCCGTTAAAACCACAATTTAGGAGGATTTATATCATGGCGAAAAAAGGTAAAAAGTATCTTGAAGCAGCTAAGCTTGTAGAAGTTTCTAAGGCTTATGCTGTAACTGAAGCAATCGAAGTTGCTAAAAAAGCAAACTTCGCAAAATTCGATGCGACTGTTGAAGTTGCTTTCCGTTTAGGCGTAGACCCTAAGAAAGCTGACCAACAAATTCGTGGAGCTGTTGTTCTTCCGAATGGTACTGGTAAAACTCAACGCGTATTAGTATTCGCAAAAGGCGAAAAAGCAAAAGAAGCGGAAGCTGCTGGTGCTGACTACGTTGGCGAATCTGACTACATCAACAAAATCCAACAAGGATGGTTCGAATTCGATGTAATCGTTGCGACTCCAGACATGATGGGTGAAGTTGGTAAACTTGGCCGTGTATTAGGACCTAAAGGTTTAATGCCTAACCCTAAAACTGGCACAGTAACTTTCGATGTAACGAAAGCTGTTAATGAAATCAAAGCTGGTAAAGTTGAATACCGCGTAGATAAAGCTGGTAACATCCATGCTCCAATCGGTAAAGTATCTTTCGAAGATGCTAAACTAGTGGAAAACTTCACTACTATCTATGATACATTATTGAAAGTTAAACCTGCGGCTGCTAAAGGAACTTACATGAAAAACGTTTCTGTAACAACTACAATGGGCCCTGGCGTGAAAGTTGATCCTTCTTCTTTCAAATAAATAATTGACATACCAAAACTATTATTGTTATAATAAGTTTTGTTGTGAATAAATGAATACTATTTGTACCGTAGACAGTAGGTGCTCATTACGAGCTTAATTCCCTGCCGAGGTAATTCGATAATAATAGTCCTTGACTATGACTTTTGAAATTACTGCCTTCATGTCTGCAATAGAGATGAAGGCTTTTTCTTTGAAACGGTATAAATGTTTTCAAGCAAATCTACAGGAGGTGTAAGGATGAACGCAATTATTGAACAAAAGCAAAAAATCGTTGCTGAGATTTCTGAAAAGTTAACTTCAAGCCAATCAACAGTAGTTGTTGACTACCGTGGATTGACTGTTGCTGAAGTAACAGAACTTCGTAAGCAACTTCGTGAAGCTGGCGTTGAGTTTAAAGTTTACAAAAACTCTATGACTCGCCGTGCTGCTGAAAGTGCTGAGCTTAGCGCTTTGAACGAATCATTAACAGGTCCAAACGCAATTGCATTCTCAACTGAAGATGTTATTGCGCCAGCAAAAATCCTTAACGATTTTGCGAAAAAACATGAAGCGTTAGAAATCAAAGCTGGAGTTATCGAAGGAAATGTTGCAACTGCTGAAGAAATTAAAGCTCTTGCAGAACTACCTTCACGCGAAGGCCTACTTTCAATGCTACTCAGCGTGCTACAAGCACCTATGCGCGGACTTGCTCTTGCTACAAAAGCTGTTGCAGAGCAAAAAGAAGAACAAGGCGCGTAAGCTAACCGCTTATTTAGCCTGCTGAATCAAAAAAACCAACCATTTCGAGGAGGAAATAAAAATGACTAAAGATCAAATCATTGAAGCAGTTAAAAACATGACTGTTTTAGAATTAAACGACCTTGTAAAAGCAATCGAAGAAGAATTTGGCGTAACTGCTGCTGCACCTGTAGCTGTAGCTGCTGCTGGTGGCGCTGCTGCTGAAGAAAAAACTGAGTTTGATGTAGTTCTTACATCTGCTGGAGATCAAAAAATCAAAGTTATCAAAGCTGTACGTGAAGTTACAGGTCTTGGACTTAAAGAAGCAAAAGAACTTGTTGACAACACTCCAAAAGCAATCAAAGAAGGCGCTTCTAAAGAAGAAGCTGAAGAAATCAAAGCTAAACTTGAAGAAGTTGGAGCTGGCGTTGAAGTTAAGTAATCTTGCATAAACAAAAAGCTCGCTATCATTGGCGGGCTTTTTTTCTTCATTTTTAAAGAAATGACGGGAACTGGCCGTTAATGGTTTGGTAACGGGGATATCGTTACGGAACATTTCGGCGTGCAAGCATCCATTCTTCAATTCTCTTCTCTCATTAAATCTTCAATATTCCTTTCTGATAGGGGGAGATGACTCTGACAGAGCATTACTACTCACATAAACCGGATGTCGTAAGCAATCCGAAATTTTGGGATTTCAATTTAAAGGGACGTACATTTCGCTTCAAAAGTGATAATGGTGTTTTTTCGAAAAAGGAAGTTGATTTCGGATCGCGTCTTTTGGTTGAGAGTTTCAACCTTAGTGAAGCTGTGGAAGGAAATATTCTCGATGTTGGTTGCGGGTATGGACCGATCGGAATATCGATTGCGGCAGCTTATCCCGATAGAACGATAGAAATGATTGATATAAATAGCCGGGCAGTTGAATTGTCAAAAGAGAATGCTGCTTCTAATGGGATCGCGAATGTGAAGATTTACGAAAGCGATCGTTTTGACAAAGTTGCCTCCAATCAATTCGCTGCGATTCTTACGAACCCTCCCATTCGCGCAGGTAAAAGTGTAGTCCACGAAATTTTAGAAGAAAGCTATCGCAGTTTGGTAGCTGGTGGAGAATTATGGGTTGTCATTCAAAAAAAACAAGGGGCTCCATCCGCAATGGATAAAATGGAGCAATTATTTGGAAATGTTGAAGTGCCTGTTAAGAAAAAAGGTTACTATATACTATTATCCAAAAAGGTTTGACTCTAAATTTTCGCTATGTTAGTATTATAAAATGCATATATATAATTCCGTAACTATGCAATTTTTATACCATTGGTGTATAATCAATGGATAATATGGGAAAAATATATAAATAATAGTTCGTTTTATGAGAAATAGTGGTTTTTAAAATAAAAACCATTTTCTTTTTGTCTATGGAAATGATTCCTTTTCCGAGGCAAATGGATCCTTATAACGCTTGATTTAAGGGGTGAATCAGTTGACAGGTCAACTTGTTCAGTATGGACGACACCGCCAACGTAGAAGTTATGCAAGAATCAGTGAGGTTTTGGACCTTCCGAATCTGATTGAAATTCAAACAGCTTCTTATCAATGGTTTCTAGATGTAGGTTTAAAGGAAATGTTCCAGGATATTTCTCCTATTGAGGATTTTACAGGTAATTTATCGTTAGAATTCATCGATTACAGCTTAGCTGAGCCGAAGTATTCTGTGGAAGAAACAAAAGAACGCGATGTTACGTATTCTGCACCACTTCGTGTGAAAGTGCGCCTTGTTAACAAAGAAACAGGGGAAGTAAAAGACCAAGATGTATTTATGGGCGACTTCCCGCTGATGACTGAAACAGGTACATTTGTCATCAATGGTGCTGAACGGGTAATTGTATCCCAATTAGTGCGCTCACCGAGTGTTTACTACAATGGGAAAATGGATAAAAACGGTAAGCTTGGGTTCTCTGCGACCGTTATTCCTAACCGTGGCGCATGGCTCGAATACGAAACAGACGCCAAGGATGTTGTGTATGTTCGAATCGACCGCACCAGGAAATTACCGATAACGGTATTGATGCGTGCCCTTGGATTCGGAACAGATCAAGAAATCATCGATTTGATCGGTGACAACGAATACCTTCGCAACACTCTTGAAAAGGATAACACCGAGAGTGTGGAAAAAGCATTACTAGAAATCTATGAGCGTCTACGCCCAGGTGAACCGCCTACTGTCGAAAACGCGAAAAGTCTTTTAGTATCACGCTTTTTTGATCCGAAACGTTATGATTTAGCTAATGTAGGCCGTTATAAAATAAACAAAAAACTGCATATTAAGAACCGTTTATTCGGACAACGTATTGCAGAGACTTTGATTGATCCTGAAACGGGAGAAATCATTGTTGAAAAAGGTACAATGCTTGATCGCCGGACTCTTGATAGGATTCTGCCTCATATCGAAGGTGGAATAGGATTCAAAACATTCCATCCATCAGGTGGTGTAGTAGAGGAAGAAACTCTTCTTCAACCTATTAAAGTGTTTGCACCAAACGATGCTGAAGGCGAAAAAGTGATCAATATCATCGGTAATGCTTATGTGACCGACCAGGTCAAAAACATTACACCGGCTGATATCATTTCTTCCATCAGTTATTTCTTTAATTTATTGCATGGTGTGGGAATCACGGATGACATTGACCATTTAGGTAACCGTCGTCTGCGTTCCGTTGGTGAATTGCTGCAAAACCAATTCAGAATTGGTTTATCCCGTATGGAGCGTGTTGTCCGTGAAAGAATGTCCATTCAGGATACGAACACAATCACTCCACAACAACTAATCAACATTCGCCCGGTCATTGCATCCATTAAAGAGTTCTTTGGAAGTTCACAGCTTTCCCAGTTCATGGATCAAACGAACCCGTTGGCTGAGTTGACGCATAAACGTCGTCTATCTGCATTGGGACCTGGTGGTCTGACACGTGAGCGTGCTGGCTTTGAAGTACGTGACGTTCATTATTCCCACTATGGCCGCATGTGTCCGATTGAAACGCCTGAGGGACCGAATATTGGTTTGATTAACTCGTTATCCAGTTTTGCAAAGGTTAACCCATATGGCTTCATTGAAACACCATACCGCCGTGTGGACCCTGAAACAGGTAAAATTACAAGCCAAATCGATTACTTAACAGCTGATGAGGAAGATAACTATGTAGTTGCCCAAGCGAATGTACGACTGTCGGATGACGGCTCATTCCTTGATAACGATGTTGTTGCACGTTTCCGCGGTGAAAATACCGTTGTTCCGCGTGACCGCGTAGATTACATGGATGTATCTCCTAAACAGGTTGTATCTGCCGCGACTGCATGTATTCCTTTCTTGGAAAACGATGACTCCAACCGTGCCCTTATGGGAGCGAACATGCAACGTCAAGCAGTTCCTTTGCTTCAACCGGAAGCCCCTCGGGTAGGAACGGGTATGGAGTATGTTTCAGCGAAAGACTCCGGTGCTGCCGTAATCTGTAAACACCCTGGTATCGTAGAGCACGTTGAATCACGTGAAGTATGGGTACGTAGGGTAAGTGAAGTAGACGGGCAGCAAGTAAAAGGAAATCTTGATAAATATCGTCTATTAAAATTCATTCGTTCCAACCAAGGAACGTGCTATAATCAACGCCCTATCGTAAGTGTTGGCGACAATGTCGTAAAAGGTGAAATTCTTGCTGATGGTCCTTCAATGGAAAAAGGTGAGTTGGCACTTGGACGTAACGTATTGGTAGCCTTCATGACATGGGATGGATATAACTATGAAGATGCCATCATCATGAGTGAACGATTGGTTAAAGATGATGTGTACACTTCCATTCATATTGAAGAATATGAATCTGAATCACGCGATACAAAATTAGGGCCTGAAGAAATCACCCGTGACATCCCTAACGTAGGGGAAGATGCGCTTCGTAATCTTGATGAGCGCGGAATTATCCGTGTGGGTGCTGAAGTGAAAGACGGAGACCTTCTCGTTGGTAAAGTCACGCCTAAAGGTGTAACGGAACTGACTGCTGAGGAACGTCTATTACATGCAATCTTCGGTGAAAAAGCACGTGAAGTAAGGGATACATCACTTCGTGTACCTCACGGCGGCGGCGGAATCGTTCTTGATGTTAAAGTATTTAACAGAGAAGACGGCGATGAACTGCCTCCTGGTGTAAACCAACTCGCACGTGTATATATCGTTCAAAAACGTAAAATCCATGAAGGCGATAAAATGGCCGGACGACATGGTAACAAAGGGGTAATCTCCAGGATTCTTCCTGAAGAAGATATGCCTTATCTACCGGACGGCACTCCAGTCGACATCATGTTAAACCCATTGGGTGTACCTTCACGTATGAACATCGGTCAGGTGTTGGAGCTACACTTGGGTATGGCTGCACGCGCACTTGGCATTCATGTAGCATCTCCTGTATTCGATGGTGCCACTGAGGAAGACGTTTGGGGTACGATTGAAGAAGCCGGGATGTCCCGTGATGCAAAAACTGTCCTTTATGATGGCCGTTCAGGTGAAGCATTCGATAACCGTGTATCAGTTGGTGTCATGTACATGATCAAACTGGCGCATATGGTCGATGATAAACTTCATGCACGTTCAACTGGACCTTACTCCCTTGTTACGCAGCAGCCACTTGGTGGTAAAGCGCAATTTGGTGGACAGCGTTTCGGTGAGATGGAAGTATGGGCACTTGAAGCTTATGGTGCCGCTTATACATTACAAGAAATCCTAACCGTTAAATCAGATGATGTCGTGGGTCGTGTTAAAACGTACGAAGCGATTGTCAAAGGTGAAAATGTCCCTGAACCAGGCGTTCCTGAGTCATTCAAAGTATTGATTAAGGAGCTTCAAAGTTTAGGATTGGATGTTAAAATCCTCAATGCCGAAGATCGTGAAATCGAAATGCGTGATTTGGAAGATGAAGATGAAGCCAACCAAGCAGACAAATTAAGCCTTGATTCAGAAACTAAAGATATGGTTGCTTCCGAAGTAGGGGCACCTGTCAAAGAATAAAATTAAATATAAACATATCCAGTTATATATTACCTGCTCTGACTGGCAGCGAGATGTTCATTAGAAAATCATGCTGCCTTGTTAGAGCCTTATTGATTCAATCAACCATCATCCGGTGTAAGATTGCCTCATAACGTGACGGCAATCAAGGGTTAAACCTGGAGATTAAAAGGGAGGTAGGCCCCTTGTTAGACGTTAATAATTTTGAGTATATGAAAATTGGTCTTGCTTCACCAGACAAGATTCGTTCTTGGTCCCATGGAGAAGTCAAAAAACCAGAAACAATCAACTATCGTACGTTAAAGCCAGAAAAAGACGGTTTATTCTGTGAGAGAATTTTTGGACCTCAAAAGGACTGGGAATGTCATTGCGGAAAATATAAACGTGTTCGTTATAAAGGCGTAGTCTGTGACCGTTGTGGCGTTGAAGTCACCCGTGCTAAGGTGCGTCGTGAGCGTATGGGTCATATTGAGCTGGCAGCACCAGTTTCACACATATGGTATTTTAAAGGAATTCCTAGCCGTATGGGACTTGTTCTTGATATGTCTCCACGGGCTTTGGAAGAAGTTATTTACTTTGCATCTTACGTAGTAACTGAAACGGGCGATACGACTTTAGAAAAGAAACAGCTTCTTTCTGAAAAGGAATATCGTACATACCGTGAAAAATACGGTAAGAAATTCCAAGCTGCCATGGGTGCGGAAGCTATTAAAAAACTTTTACAAGATATTGATACGGAAAAGGAAGTAGAGTCGTTGAAAGAGGAGCTTAAAACAGCCCAAGGACAACGTAGAACCCGTGCAATCAAACGCTTGGAAGTGCTTGAAGCATTCCGTAACTCCGGAAATGAGCCTTCATGGATGATCCTTGACGTGCTTCCGGTCATTCCACCGGAGCTTCGTCCTATGGTTCAACTTGATGGAGGACGTTTTGCCACATCTGATTTAAATGATTTATATCGCCGTGTTATCAACCGTAATAATCGGTTGAAAAGATTACTGGACCTTGGAGCACCAAGCATTATCGTTCAAAATGAGAAGCGTATGCTGCAAGAAGCTGTCGATGCTCTTATCGATAATGGCCGTCGTGGCCGTCCGGTAACTGGACCAGGTAACCGTCCGTTAAAATCTTTATCTCACATGTTAAAAGGTAAACAAGGTCGTTTCCGTCAAAACCTTCTTGGTAAACGTGTTGATTACTCTGGCCGTTCCGTTATCGTAGTCGGACCAAACTTAAAGATGTACCAATGTGGTCTTCCGAAAGAAATGGCGATTGAATTATTCAAACCATTCGTAATGAAGGAGCTTGTTCAAAGAGGTCTGGCGCATAACATCAAATCCGCTAAGCGCAAAATTGAACGTTTATCTCCTGAAATATGGGATGTCCTAGAAGAAGTTATTAGAGAACACCCAGTACTATTGAACCGTGCACCGACTCTTCATAGACTTGGGATCCAAGCATTTGAACCAACGTTGGTTGAAGGTCGCGCAATTCGTTTGCATCCGCTCGTATGTACAGCTTACAACGCTGACTTTGACGGTGACCAAATGGCGGTCCACGTTCCTCTATCTTCTGAAGCACAAGCCGAAGCACGCATGCTTATGCTTGCAGCACAGAACATTTTGAACCCTAAAGATGGTAAACCTGTCGTTACACCTTCTCAAGATATGGTATTAGGTAACTATTACTTAACGTTGGAAAGAGAAGGCGCTATCGGTGAGGGTATGATCTTTAAAGATACAAGTGAAGCATTACTTGCATACCAAAACGGATATGTACACTTACATTCCCGTTGTGCCGTACATGCATCGTCACTAAATAATGAAACATTCACTGAAGAACAAAACGGCCAACTTCTAATTACGACTGTTGGAAAATTGATCTTCAATGAAATTTTACCTAAATCATTCCCGTATATTAACGAACCGACACGTTATAATCTGGAAACCAAAACTCCAGAGAAATATTTTGTGGAAAAGGGCGCTAATATCCCTGAATTGATTAAGTCCCAACCTGCTATCGATCCTTTCAAGAAAAAAATTCTTGGAAATATCATTGCGGAAGTCTTTAAACGCTTTAAAATTACCGAAACATCCAAAATGCTTGACCGGATGAAAGATCTTGGATTCAAATATTCGACAAAAGCTGGTATTACCGTTGGTGTGGCTGATATTGTCGTTTTAAAAGAAAAACAAGGAATCATTACTGAGGCTCAAACCAAAGTGGATAATGTCTTGAAACAATTCAGACGTGGTCTTATTACTGAGGATGAGCGTTATGATCGCGTCATTTCGATTTGGAGTGCTGCCAAGGATACCATTCAGTCCAAACTTATGGACTCACTGGACCGACGCAACCCAATCTTCATGATGAGTGACTCCGGTGCCCGTGGTAATGCTTCCAACTTTACGCAGCTTGCGGGTATGCGTGGTTTGATGGCCAACCCGGCTGGACGTATCATTGAATTACCGATCAAATCAAGTTTCCGTGAAGGTTTAACAGTGTTGGAGTACTTCATCTCTACACATGGTGCGCGTAAAGGTCTTGCCGATACAGCACTTAAAACAGCCGATTCCGGTTACCTTACTCGTCGACTTGTTGACGTTGCCCAAGATGTCATCATCCGTGATGACGATTGTGGAACGGACCGCGGCTTGAAAATTTCAGCCTTGAGAGAGGGCACTGAAATAATTGAGCATCTTGAAGAGCGCCTAATTGGCCGTTATGCAAGAAAAGCGATCAGACATCCAGAAACAAATGAAGTAATCGTGGCTGAAAACGACCTTATTACTGAAGATCTTGCGAACTATATTGAATCACTTGGAATTGAAACAGCATGGATCCGTTCCGCCTTTACATGTAATACCAGCCATGGTGTATGTAAAAAATGTTATGGACGCAACTTGGCTACCGGTCAAGAAGTTGAAGTGGGCGAAGCAGTCGGTATTATTGCCGCTCAATCAATCGGAGAACCTGGTACACAGTTGACGATGCGTACATTCCATACAGGTGGGGTTGCCGGGGACGATATCACTCAAGGTCTTCCTCGTATCCAAGAAATATTTGAAGCGAGAAATCCTAAAGGTCAAGCTGTCATTTCCGAAATTGAAGGAACGATTGTTTCCATCAATGAAATTCGGGATAAACAACAGGAAATCGTTGTTCAAGGTGCAGTTGAATCACGCACATATACTGCGCCATACACTGCGCGTTTAAGAGTAACTGTTGATACTCCTGTCCGGCGTGGTGAAGAGTTAACAGAGGGTTCCATCGATCCGAAAGAATTGCTGAAGGTTACAGACGTGCTTACTGTTCAGGAATACCTGCTTCATGAAGTTCAAAAAGTATACCGTATGCAAGGTGTTGAGATCGGTGATAAACATATCGAGGTAATGGTTAGACAAATGATGCGTAAAGTCCGTGTGCTTGATGCAGGCGAAACTGAAGTGCTTCCAGGAACATTGTTGGATGTTAACCAGTTCACTACTGCAAACACAGATGCATTGCTGACTAACAAATTACCGGCTACGGGCCGCCCTGTATTGCTAGGTATCACAAAAGCATCTCTAGAAACGGATTCCTTCTTGTCCGCCGCGTCATTCCAAGAAACAACTAGAGTCTTGACTGATGCAGCAATAAAAGGAAAACGTGATGAATTGCTTGGACTTAAAGAAAATGTCATCATCGGTAAACTTGTCCCTGCAGGAACGGGGATGCTTAGGTACAGAAAAGCAAACCCTGTCGTTGTTGACGAAAGTGCCGATACAGTAACAGTGGATTAATGGAAAAAGGACCAGCTCAATAATTTAAACTGAAAACCCCACTCCCGTTCCTATTGAAGGAGATGAAGGATCAGAATATATTGAGCTGGTCTCTCTTATTACTCATGGCCGGCTGAAAAGCCTATGAGAATTTGATAATTTCCGTTTGGGCAAATTGAAAATCTTAATAGAATTATGTAAGGAAAACCTTTTGCTTGAATTATTTTTTTGAAAGAAGTTGACAGTATCCGACTTATAATGATACTATAGCAAAGGTGCTCCTATGTTACCCTGTAACTTTGGAGGATATGGACCATGTCTTATGAAAAAGTAATACAGGCAAAGTCAGTGATTATAGGGACGAAGCAAGCAGTTAGAGCTCTTAAAAACAATTTAATTCAAGAAGTTATCATCGCTGATGATGCAGATATATACTTGACTGGGCGTGTCGTTGAGACCGCCAAAGAATTGGATGTTCCTATCACATATGTTGATTCGATGAGAATGCTTGGCAAAGCATGTGGTATTGATGTCGGAGCAGCAACTGTTGCCATTAAAAAGTAAAAATGTTTTTGCAATAATATTTGCAAAGACTTTGTTTTTACCCATTTATGAACCACCTGGATGTGTGGTACTAGAAATGAAAACGTGAAGGGAGGAAAAATGTAATGCCTACTATTAATCAATTAGTGCGTAAAGGACGCGAGTCTAAAGAGGTTAATTCAAAATCTCCAGCACTTAACAAAGGCTACAACAGCTTTAAAAAAGCACAAACTAACGTATCATCTCCGCAAAAACGTGGTGTTTGCACTCGTGTGGGTACTATGACACCGAAAAAACCAAACTCCGCGTTACGTAAATATGCGCGTGTACGTCTAACAAACGGTATCGAGGTAACAGCTTATATCCCAGGTATCGGTCACAACCTACAAGAACACAGCGTGGTTCTTATCCGTGGCGGACGTGTAAAAGATTTACCAGGGGTACGTTACCATATCGTACGTGGTGCTCTTGATACAGCTGGAGTTAACAATCGTATGCAAGGCCGTTCTAAATACGGTACTAAGCGTCCGAAAGCAGCAAAAAAATAAACTAAAACCAAAATTGAACTTTCTTGAAAGGAGGAAATATAATGCCTCGTAAAGGACCTGTAACGAAAAGAGACGTATTACCAGATCCAATATATAATTCAAAACTTGTGACTCGCTTAATCAACAAATTAATGGTTGATGGACAAAGAGGTAAATCACAAAAAATTCTTTACTCTGCATTTGATTTAATCAAAGAACGTACTGGCAATGAGCCGATCGAAGTTTTCGATCAAGCACTTAAAAACATCATGCCTGTACTAGAAGTAAAAGCACGCCGTGTGGGTGGAGCTAACTACCAAGTACCAGTTGAGGTGCGTCCAGACCGTAAATCGACTCTAGGACTTCGTTGGTTAGTAAACTACTCTCGCCTTCGTGGAGAAAAAACGATGGAAGAGCGTTTAGCTTATGAAATCATGGATGCTGCCAACAATACTGGAGCAGCAGTTAAGAAACGTGAAGATACACACAAAATGGCTGAAGCCAACAAAGCTTTCGCACATTATCGCTGGTAAGATTAAACACTATAAAATCCTTATAGAAGGAAGGAGAAAGACAAATGGCAAGAGAGTTCTCCTTAGCAAACACTCGTAATATCGGTATCATGGCTCACATCGATGCTGGTAAAACGACAACAACAGAACGTGTTCTTTATTACACTGGTAAAATTCACAAAATCGGTGAAACGCACGAAGGTGCTTCACAAATGGACTGGATGGAACAGGAACAAGAACGCGGAATCACGATCACTTCCGCTGCAACAACTGCGCAGTGGAAAGGTCACCGTGTAAACATCATCGATACACCGGGACACGTAGATTTCACAGTTGAAGTTGAACGTTCTTTGCGTGTACTTGATGGAGCTGTAGCTGTACTTGATGCCCAATCAGGTGTTGAGCCTCAAACTGAAACAGTTTGGCGCCAAGCTACAACTTATGGTGTACCACGTGTCGTATTCGTAAATAAAATGGACAAAATCGGTGCGGATTTCCTATATTCAGTTGGAACAATCCACGATCGTCTACAAGCTAATGCTCACCCGGTTCAGTTACCAATCGGTGCTGAAGATCAATTCTCTGCAATCATTGACCTTATTGAAATGAAAGCTCATTTCTATGCTAATGATCTAGGAACTGATATCACTGTTGGTGAAATTCCTGAAGAACATAGGGAATTAGCTGAAGAATACCGTGAAAAGTTAATTGAAGCAGTAGCAGAAGTTAATGAAGACTTAATGGAAAAATACCTTGGCGGCGAAGAAATCAGCATTGCTGAATTAAAAGCAGCTATTCGTACAGCAACTGTTAACGTTGAATTCTTCCCAGTTATCTGTGGATCAGCTTTCAAAAACAAAGGTGTTCAATTAATGCTTGATAACGTTATCGACTTCCTTCCATCTCCATTAGACGTGCCGGCTATTAAAGGTACTCTACCGGATACAGAAGATGAAGTGGAACGCCATTCAGATGATTCTGAACCGTTCTCCGCTTTAGCGTTTAAAGTTATGACTGACCCTTACGTTGGTAAACTTACATTCTTCCGCGTGTACTCAGGTACATTAGAATCAGGATCTTATGTAATCAACTCAACAAAAGGTAAGCGTGAACGTATTGGACGTATCCTTCAAATGCATGCAAACAGCCGTGAAGAAATCTCAACTGTATATGCAGGAGATATCGCAGCAGCCGTTGGTTTGAAAGATACTACAACTGGAGATACTCTATGTGATGACAAGAACCAAGTAATTCTTGAGTCCATGGTATTCCCAGAGCCAGTTATCTCTCTATCAGTTGAGCCGAAATCAAAAGCAGACCAAGACAAAATGGGTCAAGCTTTACAAAAGCTACAAGATGAAGATCCAACATTCCGTGCGCATACTGACCAAGAAACTGGTCAAACGATTATCGCTGGTATGGGTGAACTTCACTTGGACATCCTTGTTGACCGTATGCGTCGCGAATTTAAAGTGGAAGCTAACGTTGGTGCTCCTCAAGTAGCATACCGTGAAACTTTCCGTGGTTCAGCTAAAGTTGAAGGTAAATTCGTTCGCCAATCAGGTGGTCGTGGACAATTCGGACACGTATGGATCGAATTTGGTCCAAACGAAGAAGGTAAAGGATTCGAATTTGAAAATGCTATCGTCGGTGGTGTAGTACCACGTGAATACATCCCTGCTGTACAAGCTGGATTAGTTGATTCACTTGACCGTGGTGTACTTGCTGGTTACCCGCTAGTCGACATCAAAGCTAAATTATTCGACGGTTCTTACCATGACGTTGACTCCAACGAAATGGCATTTAAAATTGCTGCATCAATGGCACTTAAAAATGCTGCATCTAAATGTAAGCCGGTTATCCTTGAACCAATCATGAAAGTGGAAGTAGTAATTCCAGAAGATTACCTAGGCGACATCATGGGAGATATCACATCTCGTCGTGGTCGTGTAGAAGGTATGGAAGCTCGCGGTAACACACAAATGGTTAAAGCGATGGTTCCACTATCTGAAATGTTCGGATATGCTACATCTCTACGTTCTAACACACAAGGACGCGGAACATTCTCTATGCACTTCGATCATTATGAAGAAGTACCTAAGAGCATTTCTGAAGAAATCATCAAAAAAAATAAAGGTGAATAATTGATTTTCATCTCTTATTAAAGTATAACTATCTTATGTAAGCTGTGATGGAAGAATTAGTCTTCTTTCACAGCCCCTATATACTTAATTTTTTTATTTATAATTTTAAGGAGGAATTCCTAATGGGAAAAGCTAAATTTGATCGTTCAAAACCGCACGTTAACGTTGGAACAATTGGTCACGTTGACCATGGTAAAACAACTCTAACTGCTGCAATCACAACTGTACTTGCTAAATCTGGTGGAGCTGAAGCTCGCGCTTATGACCAAATCGATGGTGCTCCAGAAGAAAGAGAACGTGGTATCACAATCTCTACTGCACACGTTGAGTACGAAACAGCTACTCGTCACTATGCACACGTTGACTGCCCAGGACATGCTGACTATGTTAAAAACATGATCACAGGTGCTGCACAAATGGACGGCGGAATCCTAGTAGTATCTGCTGCTGATGGCCCAATGCCACAAACTCGTGAGCACATCCTTCTTTCTCGTCAAGTAGGTGTACCATACCTAGTAGTATTCATGAACAAATGCGACATGGTAGATGACGAAGAACTTCTTGAATTAGTAGAAATGGAAATCCGTGATCTACTATCTGAATACGAATTCCCTGGCGATGACATTCCAGTTATCAAAGGATCTGCCCTAAAAGCTCTTCAAGGAGACGCTGCTTGGGAAGAAAAAATTCATGAATTAATGACAGCTGTTGACGAGTACATCCCAGAACCAACTCGTGACACTGACAAGCCATTCATGATGCCAGTTGAGGATGTATTCTCAATCACTGGTCGTGGAACAGTTGCAACTGGTCGTGTTGAGCGTGGACAAGTTAAAGTCGGTGACGTTGTTGACATCATCGGTTTCAACGAAGAGTCTAAACCAACAACTGTAACTGGTGTTGAAATGTTCCGTAAACTTCTTGACTATGCTGAAGCTGGTGACAACATCGGTGCACTTCTTCGTGGTGTATCCCGTGAAGATATCCAACGTGGACAAGTTCTTGCTAAACCAAGCACTATCACTCCACACACAAAGTTCAAAGCTGAAGTTTATGTTCTTTCTAAAGAAGAAGGTGGACGTCACACTCCATTCTTTACAAACTACCGTCCTCAGTTCTACTTCCGTACAACTGACGTAACTGGTATTTGTAACCTTCCTGAAGGCGTAGAAATGGTTATGCCTGGAGATAACATCGAAATGACTGTAGAACTTATCGCTCCAATCGCTATCGAAGAAGGTACTAAATTCTCTATCCGTGAGGGTGGACGTACTGTAGGCGCTGGCGTAGTTGCTACAATCCAAGAATAATTGATTGATAAAACAATATTGGAAGGGACGCCTTCCGGAAGAAGCAGATGGGACGCCATCTGCTTCTTTTTTATTTGTAAAGAATATTCATACTTTCTTCTATAATAACTGGAGTTTATTTAATGGGTTTCTTGATAATTTCAAATGAAGAAAATGGATACGAAAGACCTCGTAGAATGTACTTGTAAATACTTGTGATATTATGTATAATAATAAAAGTGTGTTGCACAAGAAAAATATAAGTTTGACTTGCATTTCACTTGTGTTATATGTATAATAGACAATGTTGGTCTTTGACTGCGATGATATGGAAGGTTGCTGACACACCCGGCCGCTTTGCCATGGCGAGTGTGTGGGAAATTTCCATTGAGAAGGTCTATTTTAAAATAGGCGAAAAGGAGGGAAAATTATGGCAAAACAAAAAATTCGTATCCGTTTAAAAGCATATGATCACAGAATCCTTGATCAATCTGCTGAGAAAATTGTTGAAACTGCAAAACGTTCTGGTGCGGCTGTATCTGGTCCGATTCCATTACCTACTGAAAGATCGGTATACACGATCCTACGTGCGGTTCATAAATACAAAGATTCTCGTGAACAATTCGAAATGC
This sequence comes from Peribacillus sp. FW305-BF15, assembly GCF_058783805.1. Classification (NCBI taxonomy): domain Bacteria; kingdom Bacillati; phylum Bacillota; class Bacilli; order Caryophanales; family Bacillaceae; genus Peribacillus; species Peribacillus sp. FW305-BF15. The sequence goes on from NZ_JBYSYV010000029.1 coordinate 34,614, forward strand.
GTACGCATAAACGTCTAATCGACATCGTTAACCCAACTCCACAAACAGTTGACTCATTGATGCGTTTAGATTTACCATCAGGCGTTGACATTGAAATCAAATTATAATTCATATAAATATGAACAATTACTCTAGGAGGTGTGACTTATGACCAAAGGAATCTTAGGAAGAAAAATCGGTATGACTCAAGTTTTTGCTGAAAACGGTGAACTTATTCCGGTAACAGTTATCGAAGCTGCTAATAACGTGGTTCTTCAAAAGAAAACTGTTGAAACTGATGGCTATGAAGCAGTTCAAGTTGGTTTTGAAAACAAACGTGAAAAGCTTTCTAACAAACCTGAAAAGGGCCATGTTGAAAAAGCAAATACTACTCCTAAGCGCTTCATTCGCGAATTCCGCGGAACGGATCTTACTGAATATGAGATCGGTCAAGAAGTCAATGTTAGTATTTTCGCTGAAGGCGATTTAGTAGATGTATCAGGAATTTCAAAAGGTAAAGGTTTCCAAGGCTCTATCAAGCGTCATGGACAATCTCGCGGACCTATGTCTCATGGTTCTCGTTACCACCGTCGCCCAGGTTCAATGGGTCCTGTAGCTCCAAACCGCGTATTCAAAGGTAAACTTTTACCAGGACGTATGGGTGGAGATCAAATCACTGTTCAAAACTTAGCTATCGTTAAAGTTGATGTTGAACGTAACCTACTATTGATCAAAGGTAATGTACCTGGTGCTAGAAAAGCATTGATCAAAGTTAAATCTGCTGTTAAAGCAAAGTAATTTTTTGAGAAAGGAGGAGCAATAGAATGCCAAAAGTTACATTGTTCAACCAAACAGGTTCACAAGTTGGCGACATCGAACTAAATGAATCCATCTTTGGTATCGAACCTAATAATCACGTATTATTTGAAGCAATCATCATGCAACGAGCTTCCTTACGTCAAGGAACTCATAAAGTTAAAAACCGTTCTGAAGTTGCAGGCGGTGGACGTAAACCTTGGAAACAAAAAGGAACTGGACGTGCGCGTCAAGGTTCTATCCGTTCTCCACAATGGCGTGGCGGTGGCGTTGTTTTTGGACCAACTCCAAGATCTTACGCTTACAAGCTACCAAAAAAGGTACGTCGTTTAGCTATTAAATCTGCATTGTCTGCAAAGGCATTGGAAGAGAACATTTTGGTACTTGAAAGCTTGTCTTTCGAAGCTCCAAAAACAAAAGAGTTTGTAGCGGTACTTAAAAACCTTTCTGTAGATACTAAAACGTTAGTGGTTACTGACGGTTTAGATGAGAAAGTTGCTCTTTCTGCACGTAACATCCCTGGTGTTACTGTAGTTGAAGCTGATGGTCTTAACGTTCTTGATGTTGTTTCACACAACAAATTGATCTTGACTAAATCAGCTGTCGAAAAAGTAGAGGAGGTGCTTGCATAATGGATGCACGCGATATCATTAAGCGCCCCGTAATCACTGAACGCTCTTCAGACGTAATGGCTGAAAAGAAATATACTTTTGAAGTTGATGTTAGAGCTAATAAAACTCAAGTTAAAGATGCTGTTCAAGAAATTTTCGGCGTTAAAGTTGAGAAAGTAAACATCATGAACTACAAAGGTAAATTCAAACGCATGGGCAAACATGCAGGCTATACTAACAAGCGCCGTAAAGCTATTGTTAAATTAACTGCTGACAGCAAAGAAATCGAGCTATTCGAAGCTTAATTCATTAGAGAAGGAGGGAAATACAAATGGCGATTAAGAAGTATAAACCTACCTCTAACGGTCGACGTAATATGACAACTTCGGATTTTGCTGAGATCACTACAGACAAACCGGAAAAATCATTACTTGCTCCTTTACACAGCAAAGGCGGCCGTAATAACCAAGGTAAGTTAACAGTTCGTCATCAAGGTGGCGGCCACAAGCGTCAATACCGTATCATCGATTTCAAACGGAATAAAGATGGTATACCAGGACGCGTTGCTACTATTGAGTACGATCCAAATCGTTCTGCAAACATTGCATTAATTAATTACGTTGATGGAGAAAAACGTTATATCCTAGCTCCGAAAAACCTAGAAGTAGGTTTGGAAGTTATGTCAGGTCCAGAAGCTGACATTAAAGTGGGTAACGCTCTTCCTCTTATTAACATCCCAGTTGGTACAGTAATTCATAACATCGAACTTAAACCAGGAAAAGGTGGACAATTAGTCCGTTCAGCAGGAACATCTGCTCAAGTACTTGGTAAAGAAGGTCGTTATGTACTTGTACGTTTAAACTCAGGTGAGGTTCGTATGATTCTTGCTACTTGCCGTGCTTCAATCGGTCAAGTCGGTAATGAACAACATGAACTTATCAACATTGGTAAAGCTGGCCGTAACCGTTGGTTAGGTAAACGCCCAACAGTTCGTGGATCTGTAATGAACCCGAATGATCACCCACACGGTGGTGGTGAAGGTAAAGCGCCAATCGGACGTAAATCACCAATGTCTCCATGGGGTAAACCTACTCTTGGATTCAAAACTCGTAAGAAGAAAAATAAATCCGATAAATTTATCGTACGTCGTCGTAAAAAATAACGGGATTGAGCTACGGTTCATATATAGAACCGTAGAACAGTCACGAAGGGAGGTACTCGCATGGGTCGTAGCTTAAAAAAAGGGCCTTTTGTTGATGATCATTTATTGGTAAAAGTTGAAAAATTAAATGAAGCTGACAAGAAACAGGTAGTAAAAACTTGGTCTCGTCGCTCAACAATCTTCCCGCAATTCATCGGACACACAATCGCCGTTTATGACGGTCGTAAGCATGTGCCGGTTTATGTAACAGAAGATATGGTAGGTCACAAACTAGGCGAATTCGCGCCTACACGCACTTATAAAGGTCACGCAAGTGATGACAAGAAAACAAGACGTTAATGAGAGGAGGGCATCTCATGCAAGCTAAAGCTGTCGCTAAAACAGTTCGTATTGCTCCTCGTAAAGTGCGTTTAGTCGCAGATTTAATTCGAGGAAAACAAGTAGGTGAAGCAGTAGCGATTCTTCGCTTAACACCAAAATCTGCTTCTCCAGTCGTAGAAAAAATTCTGAAATCTGCTATCGCAAATGCAGAACACAACTACGAAATGGATATTAATAACCTAGTCGTTTCAGAGGCATACGTTAACGAAGGACCAACATTAAAACGTTTCCGTCCTCGCGCTCAAGGTCGTGCGAGTGCAATAAACAAACGTACTAGTCATATTACAATCGTTGTATCAGAAAAGAAGGAGGGGTAATCTGTGGGTCAAAAGGTAAATCCTATCGGTATGCGTATCGGGATCATCCGTGATTGGGAATCCAAATGGTACGCTGATAAAGACTACGCTACTCTTTTGCATGAAGACATTAAAGTTCGTGAATATATTGCGAAACGCTTAAATGATGCTTCTGTATCCAAGGTTGAAATCGAACGTGCAGCTAACCGTATCAATGTATCTGTCCACACTGCTAAACCAGGAATGGTTATCGGTAAAGGTGGTACTGAAGTCGAAGCACTTCGTAAAGCTTTGAACCAACTGACTGGCAAAAGAGTTCATATTAATATCATTGAAATTAAAAGAGCAGATCTTGATGCAAAATTGGTTGCTGAAAACATCGCTCGTCAATTAGAAAACCGGGTTTCATTCCGACGCGCTCAAAAGCAAGCTATCCAACGTACTATGCGTTCTGGAGCAAAAGGAATCAAAACTCAAGTTTCTGGTCGTCTTGGCGGTGCTGATATTGCTCGTGCTGAACATTACAGCGAAGGAACAGTTCCACTTCACACACTTCGTGCTGACATAGATTATGCTCATGCTGAAGCAGATACTACTTACGGTAAGCTAGGCGTGAAAGTTTGGATCTACCGTGGAGAAGTTCTTCCTACTAAGAAGAAATCTGAGGAAGGAGGAAAATAATATGTTATTGCCAAAACGCGTAAAATACCGTCGTGAACACCGCGGTAAGATGAGAGGGATGGCTAAGGGCGGCACTGAAGTTCATTTCGGAGAATTTGGACTTCAAGCTCAAGAAGCTTCCTGGATCACGAACCGTCAAATCGAAGCAGCTCGTATTGCGATGACTCGTTATATGAAACGTGGAGGGAAAGTTTGGATCAAAATCTTCCCAAGCAAACCTTACACAGCTAAGCCGCTTGAAGTACGGATGGGTTCCGGTAAAGGTGCTCCTGAAGGTTGGGTAGCAGTAGTTAAACCGGGCAAAGTTATGTTTGAAATCTCTGGTGTATCTGAAGAGGTGGCAAGAGAAGCATTGCGCCTTGCAGCACACAAACTTCCAATCAAATGCAAGTTTGTAAAAAGAGAGGAAATTGGTGGTGAAACAAATGAAAGCTAATGAAATCAAAGATCTAACCACTGCTGAAATTGAACAAAAACTAAAATCTCTTAAAGAAGAACTATTTAATCTTCGTTTCCAGTTAGCTACTGGACAACTTGAAAATACAGCTCGCATCCGTGAAGTTCGCAAATCGATTGCTCGTATGAAAACAGTTGTTCGTCAAAGAGAGATCGGTGTCACTAATCGATAATGAATGGAGGTTTGCAGAATGAGCGAACGCAACCAACGCAAAATCTACACTGGACGCGTAGTATCCGACAAAATGGATAAAACAGTTACAGTAGTTGTAGAAACCTATAAAAAGCATTCTTTATACGGTAAACGCGTGAAATACTCTAAAAAGTTAAAAGCTCATGACGAGCTAAACGTAGCTAAAGCAGGCGACGTAGTACGTATCATGGAAACTCGTCCACTTTCAGCTACAAAACGCTTCCGTCTTGTAGAAGTAGTAGAAAAAGCAGTAATCATTTAATCTAGTTCGGATTAAGCTAATTCCGAAGGGAGGTACCGTACATGATTCAACAAGAATCTCGTTTAAAAGTCGCTGACAATTCAGGTGCTCGTGAAGTGCTAACAATTAAAGTCCTAGGTGGTTCAGGCCGTAAGACTGCAAACATCGGTGATATCATCGTTTGTACAGTTAAACAGGCAACACCAGGAGGCGTTGTTAAAAAAGGTGAAGTCGTTAAGGCTGTTGTTGTCCGTACAAAACGTGGTATGCGTCGTCCTGACGGTTCTTACATTCGTTTCGATGAAAACGCATGTGTAATTATCCGTGACGATAAGAGCCCACGTGGAACTCGTATTTTTGGACCTGTTGCTCGTGAATTACGTGACAATAGTTTCATGAAGATCGTTTCTCTTGCTCCAGAAGTTCTATAATATGTAAATTTTGTATAAAGCCTTTCAAGGAGGTGCCAAGCTAATGCATGTTAAAAAAGGTGACAAAGTCGTAGTCATCTCTGGTAAGGACAAAGGCAAACAAGGAACAATTCTTTCTGCATATCCGAAACAAAATCGTGTGCTTGTTGAAGGAATTAACATCGTGAAAAAGCATTCCAAGCCATCTCAACTTAATCCACAAGGTGGAATTATCAGTAAAGAAGCTGCTATTCACGTATCCAATGTAATGCCACTTGATCCTAAATCAGGTAAACCGACTCGTGTTGGATATAAGATCGAAAATGGTAAAAAAGTACGCGTAGCTAAAATTTCAGGTGAATCTTTAGATAAATAAGTCATAAATGAAGGGAGGTACACTAAGCAATGAGCCGCCTTAAAGAAAAATTAAAAAGTGAAATTACACCGTCATTGATGGGTAAATTCAACTATCAATCAGTAATGCAAGTACCAAACATTGAGAAAATCGTTATTAACATGGGTGTGGGTGACGCAGTTTCTAACTCGAAAGCTTTAGATACAGCTGTTGAAGAACTTACATTGATCACTGGTCAAAAACCAGTTATAACAAAAGCAAAAAAATCAATCGCAGGTTTCCGTTTGCGTGAAGGTATGCCTATCGGAGCGAAAGTTACATTACGTGGAGAGCGTATGTATCAATTCCTTGATAAGCTAGTATCTGTATCTTTACCGCGTGTACGTGATTTCCGCGGCGTTTCAAAGAAATCCTTTGACGGACGTGGGAACTATACATTAGGCGTTAAAGAACAACTTATCTTCCCTGAGATTGATTACGATAAAGTGAGCAAAGTTCGTGGTATGGACATCGTTATCGTAACGACTGCCAACACTGACGAAGAAGCTCGTGAACTACTTACTCAAGTTGGAATGCCGTTCCAAAAGTAATCTCTAAATAAAGGGAGGCGAAATCGTGGCTAAAAAGTCTATGATCGTAAAGCAAAAACGCGAACAGAAGTTTAAAGTACAAGAATATACACGTTGCGAACGTTGCGGACGTCCACATTCTGTATTACGTAAATTTAAACTTTGTCGTATTTGTTTCCGCGAACTTGCATATAAAGGACAAATTCCTGGCGTTAAAAAAGCTAGCTGGTAAAACCCGAGTTTGGGAAGGAGGTAAAATATAATGGTCATGACAGATCCTATTGCAGATATGCTTACTCGCATCCGTAATGCGAATATGGTTCGTCACGAAAAACTGGAAGTTCCTGCTTCAAAGATCAAAAAGGAAATTGCTGAGATCTTAAAAAGTGAAGGCTTCGTACGTGACTTTGAATTAATCGAAGACAACAAACAAGGTATCATCCGTATCTTCTTAAAATACGGTGCAAACAACGAACGTGTTATCACTGGTCTAAAACGTATCAGCAAACCTGGTTTGCGTGTATATGCAAAAACTGGAGAGGTACCACGCGTTCTTAACGGTTTAGGTATCGCAATTGTTTCTACTTCTCACGGAGTTTTAACAGACAAAGAAGCTCGCTCTAAACAAGTTGGCGGAGAAGTTTTAGCATACGTTTGGTAATACATTTTCACAAGAATGGAGGTGCACATTATGTCTCGTATAGGTAAAAAACCTATTGAAATCCCTGCAGGCGTAACAGTTACTGTTACTGGAAGTGAAGTAACTGTTAAAGGACCTAAAGGTGAATTATCTAGATCATTCAGTCCTGACCTTTCGATCGTTGTTGAAGAGAACGTGTTAACTGTAACACGCCCGTCTGACGAGAAGACTCACCGTTCTTTACACGGTACTACTCGCGCGCTTATCTCTAACATGATTGAAGGTGTATCAACAGGTTTCGTAAAATCACTTGAACTTATTGGGGTTGGGTACCGTGCACAAAAGCAAGGTAACAAGCTTATCCTTAACGTAGGATATTCCCACCCTGTAGAAATAGAACCAGAAGCTGGCGTTGAAGTCGAAGTTCCTTCTAATACAAAAGTAATCGTAAAAGGTGCAAGCAAAGAACGTGTAGGAGCTCTAGCAGCTAATATCCGTGATGTTCGCCCGCCTGAACCGTATAAAGGTAAAGGTATCCGTTACGAAGGCGAATTCGTTCGTCGTAAAGAAGGTAAAACAGGTAAGTAATGCCGCATAAGTAAACGAAAGGAGTGACGTAAATGATTACGAAGCTTGATAAAAATGCTACTCGTCAGAAAAGACATGCGCGTGTACGTGCTAAGCTTTCTGGAACAGAAGCTCGTCCTCGTTTAAATGTGTTTCGTTCAAACAAACACATTTACGCACAATTAATTGACGATGCAAAAGGCGTAACATTGGCAAGTGCTTCAACTCTTGATAAAGAGATCGGTATCGAAGCAGGTAGCAATGCTGAAGCAGCTCAAAAAGTTGGCGAACTTATTGCGAAACGTGCTGTTGAAAAAGGTTTCAAAGCTGTGGTTTTTGACCGCGGTGGTTACCTCTTCCATGGTCGTGTTAAAGCATTGGCTGACGCTGCTCGTGAAAACGGCTTAGAATTTTAATGGATAAGGAGGGACATAACAGATGCGTAGCATTGATCCTAATAAATTAGAACTTGAAGAACGCGTAGTTACAGTAAATCGTGTAGCTAAAGTTGTTAAAGGCGGACGTCGTTTCCGTTTCACTGCACTAGTTGTTGTTGGTGATAAAAATGGTCATGTTGGATTTGGTACTGGTAAAGCTCAAGAAGTTCCGGATGCTATCCGTAAAGCTATTGAGGATGCTAAGAAAAATCTAATTACTGTACCAATGGTTGGTACTACTATTCCTCACCTTGTGAACGGTCGCTATGGCGCAGGTCACATTCTATTGAAACCAGCTTCTGAAGGTACAGGAGTAATTGCTGGTGGTCCTGTTCGTGCGGTACTTGAATTAGGCGGAGTTAGCGATATCTTGTCTAAATCACTAGGTACTAATACACCTATTAATATGGTTCGCGCAACAATTGAAGGATTGAAGCAATTGAAACGTGCTGAAGACGTAGCTAAGTTACGTGGAAAATCAGTACAAGAACTGTTAGGATAAGGAGGGAAATCGAATTATGGCTAATAAATTAGAAATCACCCTCACTCGCAGCTTGATTGGTCGTCCTGAAGATCAACGTGTTACAGTTAACACTTTGGGTTTACGCAAAATGCATCAAACGGTTGTTCAAGAAGATAACCCTGCGATTCGCGGTATGATTACCAAAGTTGCTCATCTTGTTACTGTAAAAGAACAATAAAATAATTTTTAACTTAACAAGGAGGTGCCAACATGAAACTTCATGAGTTAAAAGCTGCAGAAGGTTCTCGTAAAGAACGTAAACGTAAAGGTCGCGGTATTGGATCTGGTAACGGTAAAACAGCAGGTAAAGGACACAAAGGACAAAACGCTCGCTCCGGCGGCGGTGTGCGTCTTGGATTTGAAGGGGGTCAAACTCCTCTATTCAGACGTTTACCTAAACGTGGATTTACCAACATCAACCGTAAAGACTATGCTATCGTGAACCTTGATACGTTAAATCTTTTCGAAGACGGTACTGAAGTAACACCAGCTCTTCTACTTGAGACTGGCGTTGTAAGTAAAGAAAAAGCAGGAATCAAGATTCTTGCCAAAGGAAGCATTGAGAAAAAGCTTACTGTTAAAGCTCACAAATTCTCGTCTACTGCTAAAGAAGCTATCGAAGCTGCTGGCGGTAATACAGAGGTGATCTAATGTTTCGCACGATCTCCAATTTTATGCGCGTGGGTGAAATAAGGAATAAGATTATTTTTACCCTTCTAATGTTAATCGTCTATCGCATCGGTACATTTATACCTGTACCGCATGTGAATGCCGATTTTCTCGCTGAACAGGACCAGCTTAGCGTCATCGGGCTTTTAAATACCTTTGGCGGCGGGGCACTGCAAAACTTTTCAATTTTAGCGATGGGTATCATGCCGTACATCACGGCATCCATTATCGTTCAGCTGCTACAGATGGATGTTGTTCCTAAGTTCACTGAATGGTCTAAACAAGGGGAAGCAGGGCGCCGTAAATTAGCGCAATTCACTCGTTACTTCACTATTATCCTAGGATTTATCCAAGCAGTTGGAATGTCCTATGGGTTCAATAATATGTCAGGTGGACAGTTGATTGAAAATCCTGGAATTGCAACATACTTGCTTATTGCGACTGTCTTAACGGCAGGAACAGCTTTTCTTTTGTGGTTAGGGGAGCTGATCACTGCTAAGGGTGTGGGTAATGGGATTTCCATCATTATCTTTGCTGGTATCGTTGCTAGTTTGCCAAATACGGCAAATCAGATTTACGCACAGCAATTTGAAAATGCCGGTGATCAATTATTCTTACGAATCATAACGATTATCCTCATAGTTTTAGCAGTATTAGCAATCGTGGTTGCTGTTATCTTCATTCAGCAGGCATTACGTAAAATTCCTATTCAGTATGCGAAACGTGCTGCGGTAGGTCGTACGCAAATGGGTGGCCAGTCTACTCATTTACCATTGAAAGTAAATGCTGCGGGGGTTATTCCGGTAATCTTTGCAATGGCATTTATTATTACTCCCACTACAATCGCTTCTTTCTTTGGAAAGAACAGCGTGACTAGCTGGATATCAACAAATCTTGATTACACCAAACCAATTGGTATGATCATATATGTTGCTCTTATCATTGCTTTTGCGTATTTTTATGCTTTCATTCAGGTTAATCCTGAACAAATGGCTGAGAATTTGAAAAAGCAAGGTGGCTATGTGCCGGGGATTCGTCCAGGTAAGAGTACACAAGAATATTTAACACGTGTTTTATACCGTTTGACGTTTGTAGGCTCGATATTCCTGGCCATCATTGCCGTTTTACCGGTATTTTTCATTAAGCTTGCTGATCTACCTCAATCTGCACAGATTGGTGGTACCAGTTTGCTGATCATAGTCGGGGTTGCCCTTGATACGATGAAGCAGCTGGAATCACAACTTGTGAAGAGACACTATAAAGGCTTTATAAAGTAATGAGTTTTGGGAACGGCTTGTTCCCTTTACCCATTATAGAGTTTGAGGGGGAAGAAAATTGAATCTAGTGTTAATGGGTCTGCCGGGTGCTGGTAAAGGCACTCAAGCTGAACAAATCGTAGAAAAATATAATATCCCTCATATCTCTACTGGAGATATGTTCCGAACAGCTATCAAAGATGGAACAGACCTAGGTCTAAAGGCGAAATCATTCATGGACAAAGGCGAATTGGTACCTGATGAAGTTACCATTGGCATCGTACGTGAGCGTTTAAGCAAGGAAGACTGCCTAAGAGGATTTTTGCTTGATGGATTTCCACGTACTGTGGCACAGGCAGAGGCACTTGAAAGCATTCTAACTGATTTAGATCGCAATATGAATTTTGTCATTAATATCGATGTTGATAAAAGCATCTTAATGGAAAGATTGACAGGACGTCGTATTTGCAAATCATGTGGTGCGACATACCATCTTGTATTCAATCCTCCTGCTAAAGATGATGTATGCGACCGCTGCGGCGGAGAATTATATCAACGTGCCGACGATAATGCTGAAACGGTTCAAAATCGCTTAGATGTGAATTTGAAACAAACCAAGCCACTTCTTGATTTCTACGGAGACAAAGGTTACTTGGTCAACATTAACGGACAGCAAGATATTAATAAGGTATTTGAAGATATCGATGTGTTGCTTGGTGCTTTACAAAATTAATCATATGTATTGATTTATGAAATTCATACCATTTTTATAACTTACTAGTTAAACTTGGTGCATTCCTATAATACAAAGGGTATAATGGATTTCGCGAGAGCATTCGCACATTTATTAATCAGGTTCTTGTACTTGGTATTCCCTGAATTGGGCGATTACTTTTTAAGTGATCTTCATGGACATATCCGGTCGGCAAAATTGATGAAGAAATGCAGTGACTCTATTGGGATTCCTAAAGAGTCGTGATATAGAGGGTTGAAAGAAGCTATGTCAGGCGTGCGCCTTTCAAACATCTCCCATGCTATTCAAACCTATGTCGAGACTAATTGCTTCTCTATTTCGAGAGTATGTCGGTCACGGAATCGGTCAAGACTTACATGAGGACCCATAAAATCCTCATTTCGGTCCAACTGATAAAGGTCCTCAGTTAAAGCCTGGTTCTACAAAATGGTGAATACTTGATGCAGAATTGTATGACTTATGAGGATAATTGGACTGTAGTAATGTTGACGGAAAGATGTGCACCTTTAATAGGTTCACGCATAGAGAAGGGAGAATCACTTTAATGGCGAAAGATGATGTAATTGAAGTAGAAGGCACAGTACAAGAGACTTTGCCAAATGCAATGTTTAAGGTAGAATTAGAAAATGGTCATACTGTTTTAGCTCATGTATCCGGTAAAATTCGTATGCACTTTATTCGCATTTTGCCTGGAGATAAAGTTACGGTTGAGCTTTCCCCGTATGATCTAACTCGCGGCAGAATCACATACCGGTTCAAATAATCCGGTTACGCTCCGATCTGTATAAGGAGGTTAGATAGCAATGAAAGTCAGACCATCAGTCAAACCAATCTGCGAAAAGTGTAAAGTTATCCGCAGAAAAGGTAAAGTAATGGTTATTTGCGAAAACCCTAAACATAAACAAAAACAAGGCTAAATAGAAGGAGGTGCACTCAAGCATGGCACGTATTGCTGGAGTAGATATTCCCCGTGACAAACGTATTGTTATCTCATTAACATATATATATGGTATTGGAAAACAAACAGCGATCAAGATTCTTGCAGAAGCAGGCGTTTCTGAAGAAACTCGCGTTCGTGACTTAACGGAAGACGAATTGAACAAAATTCGTGATATCATTGACAAGCTTAAAGTAGAAGGCGACCTTCGTCGTGAAATCTCCCTAAACATCAAACGTTTAATGGAAATCGGTTCTTACCGTGGTTTACGTCACCGTCGTGGTCTTCCTGTTCGCGGTCAAAATACAAAAAACAATGCTCGTACGCGTAAAGGACCTCGTCGTACTGTAGCTAACAAGAAAAAATAATTAGTAAAGGAGGTTACTTTTCATGGCACGTAAAACTAATACACGTAAACGTCGTGTGAAAAAGAATATAGAAACTGGTATTGCACATATTCGTTCAACATTCAATAACACTATCGTTACGATCACTGACTCTCATGGTAATGCTATTTCTTGGTCAAGTGCTGGAGCTCTAGGATTCCGTGGATCTCGTAAATCCACTCCATTTGCTGCACAAATGGCTGCTGAAACAGCTGCTAAAACATCAATTGAACATGGTATGAAAACTCTTGAAGTTACAGTTAAAGGACCTGGTGCTGGACGTGAGGCTGCCATTCGTGCACTTCAAGCTGCTGGCCTAGAAGTAACTGCAATTAAAGATGTAACTCCAGTTCCACATAACGGATGCCGTCCACCAAAACGTCGCCGTGTTTAATTTTTCTGTATAGATTTTGTATTCCTGTCAATAATGGGATATAATACTGAGTTTGCGTTCTTACAGAGGATTAATTTTCAGTTGTTGCGCACAGCGGGAACGTATACATGGGGAATTTCGGTTTAAGTGACTTTGTTTACTTGCCGGGGTTTTGACGTTTTGAAGGAGGGTTTATTGATGATCGAAATAGAAAAACCAAAAATCGAAACGGTTGAAATCAACGACGATACCAAGTACGGTAAATTCGTCGTAGAGCCACTAGAGCGTGGGTATGGTACTACATTGGGTAACTCCTTACGTCGTATTCTTTTATCCTCACTCCCAGGTGCTGCTGTCACAGCTATACAAATTGATGGAGTGCTACATGAGTTCTCAACAATTGAAGGCGTCGTGGAAGATGTAACATCTATCATTCTTAATGTGAAAAAACTAGCTCTTAAGATTTACTCTGATGAAGAGAAGACGCTGGAAATTGACGTTCAGGGTGACGGAGTCATCACGGCTGCTGATATCACTCATGATAGTGATGTAGAAATTCTTAATCCGGATTTATATATTGCTACAATTGGTAAAAACGGTCATATGCGTATGCGTTTATCTGCACGTCGCGGCCGCGGCTACACTCCTGCTGTTCAAAACAAGAGAGAAGACCAGCCAATTGGTGTAATTCCAATCGATGCTCTTTACACTCCGGTTTCACGCGTATCTTTCCAAGTTGAAAATACACGTGTTGGACAGTTGTCTAACTTTGACAAGTTAACGTTTGATGTTTGGACTGATGGCAGTACTGGTCCGCAAGAAGCGGTAGCACTTGGAGCTAAGATTTTAACAGAGCATTTAAATATCTTTGTTGGTTTAACCGATGAAGCTCAAAATGCTGAAATCATGGTTGAAAAAGAAGAAGATCAAAAAGAAAAAGTTCTTGAGATGACGATCGAAGAATTAGACCTTTCTGTTCGTTCTTACAATTGCTTGAAACGTGCTGGAATCAATACCGTTCAAGAGCTAGCTCACAAAACGGAAGAAGATATGATGAAAGTACGTAATCTAGGTCGTAAATCACTTGAAGAAGTGAAAGCGAAACTAGAAGAATTAGGCTTAGGTCTTCGTAAAGACGACTGATAACATGGCGGAATCATCCATTATGTTGTGAGCCTTGTTATTGACACACAATATAGAACTTCAACAAAGGAGGGAATCTCTAATGGGTTACAGAAAGTTAGGACGCACTAGCGCACAACGTAAAGCATTACTTCGTGATTTAGCTACGGATCTTATTATCCATGAGCGCATTGAAACTACTGAAGCACGTGCAAAAGAATTACGTTCTGTAGTAGATAAAATGATCACTCTTGGTAAACGTGGTGACTTGCATGCACGCCGTCAAGCTGCATCTTTCATCCGTAACGAAATCGCTGACGCTGAGAATGGCACAGATGCCCTTCAAAAACTATTCAGTGACGTGGCTCCACGTTATGAAGAACGTCAAGGTGGATACACTCGTATCATGAAAGTTGGTCCACGCCGCGGTGACGGTGCACCAGTCGTGGTTATTGAATTAGTTTAATAACAACGATGAAAAAGGGCGGGACAAATGAATATACTCACTTGTTCTATGCCCTTTTTCTTTTTTTAAATAGAAATTCTGTACTTTAGAAATTCGCATTGAGTGTTACGATGGCTGGCGGAACCTGTACATACGGGGAGCCTTCACGTCTAGCTCAAGCACCCCTTCCCGCTTTTGATAAGCGATTATAAGATAACCTGTTTTTCGTAACAGGCCCGCTGTTAGCTGCTCTTAATTTACCGAAAATTCTTTCGGTGGAAGGGGTGCAGCGTTTTTTTATATTTTCAGAAGTAAAAACTACTATATTTATATTGAGTGAGCAGAGCATAGTTTAGGCGAGTGCAGTCGAGGATGAGGAGGGCCACATGGTGAAGAAGCTGGTTTCTTTAAATAATATTGTTTTTAAATATGAGGGTCAGTCTCGAAACGCCTTGGATGATGTTTCTTTTGATATTCATCAAGGGGAGTGGCTAGCGATTGTCGGACATAATGGTTCTGGCAAGTCGACATTAGCGAAGTTATTGAATGGCCTTCAGTTCGCTAACTCAGGTACCATTACGATTAATGATCAACTTTTGACAGAAGAATCCGTTTGGGATGTACGCCAGAAAATTGGCATGGTTTTTCAAAACCCAGATAATCAATTTGTAGGCACTACAGTTCAGGATGATGTGGCTTTTGGTTTAGAAAACGCCGGTGTTTCTCAGCAGGTTATGGTGGAGCGTGTTCATGGTGCGTTAAATAAGGTTAAGATGAATGCCTTTCTTAATCAAGAGCCGCACCATCTATCCGGCGGTCAAAAGCAAAGAGTGGCCATTGCAGGTGTAATAGCCTTGCAGCCAGACATAATCATCTTAGATGAAGCAACCTCCATGCTTGACCCAAGAGGCCGTGAAGAAGTGCTTGAAACAGTTAGGGAATTAAAACAGGAAAACGAGATCACTGTAATATCAATCACCCATGATCTTGAGGAAGCTGCGAAAGCTGATCGAATGATAGTCATGAACCAAGGTCGGTTATATCGTGAAGGTTCGCCTCAGGATATTTTTGAGTTAGAGGAAGAATTGATTGCTCTTGGTCTGGATATTCCCTTTTCAGTGAAACTAACCAAGGAGTTACAAAAAAATGGTGTTCGTGTAGTTGATGGGCATTTGACAGAGGAAGAGTTGGTGAAGGATTTATGCGAATTACACTCGATGATGTAGAATACCGCTATCAGGTGAATACTCCTTTTGAACATCTAGCCCTTCATGATGTCAATATTTCAATGGAGCCGGGAACCTATACCGCAATCATCGGGCATACAGGGTCCGGGAAATCCACGCTACTGCAGCATTTGAATGCTCTTTTAAAACCGACGAAGGGTCGGGTTTTCATTGGGGATCGGACGATTGAAGCAGGAAGAAAAGAAAAGGCTTTGCGGCCCATAAGACAAAAGGTCGGAATTGTTTTTCAGTTTCCGGAACATCAGTTATTTGATGAAACGGTTGAAAAGGATATATGTTTCGGTCCTATGAATTTTGGCGTTTCTGAAATCGATGCAAAGAAACTGGCCAGGAAAGCCATCGCGCAAGTCGGATTGAATGAGGAAGTTCTTGAAAAGTCTCCATTCGACTTATCCGGCGGGCAGATGCGACGGGTGGCCATCGCTGGGGTACTTGCCATGGAGCCGGAAGTATTGGTGCTTGATGAGCCCACAGCGGGATTGGATCCGCGAGGACGCAAAGAAATCATGGATATGTTTTATGATCTGCATAAAGCAAGGGGCATTTCAACAATTCTGGTGACCCATAGCATGGAGGATGCAGCCAAGTACGCGGATGACATCATCATCATGCATAAGGGTACGGTGTTCAAAAAAGGAACCCCCCAGGAAATTTTCTCAGAGCCGGAACAATTAATGGAGCTAGGCCTGGATGTTCCTGATACGGTCCGCTTTCAGCTAAAGCTCCAGAAGGAACTTGGTGTTCGATTTGATCATCCATGTCTTAATATCGGTGATTTAGCGATAGAAATAGATAAAGCCATGAAACGGGGGAACCGCTGATGCTGGATAAAATGATTATCGGGCGTTATGTCCCTGCAAATTCATTGATGCACAAGATGGACCCAAGGGCTAAACTGCTCCTCGTGTTCCTGTTTGTTTGTGTCGTCTTTTTGGCGAATAATGTCGTTTCTTACGGTTTGCTTGCTGTATTCACCATCCTTATGATCAGTCTTTCCAAAATACCGCTTCGCTATCTTTATAATGGGTTGAAGCCAATCTTTTTCTTGATCGTATTTACATTCCTTCTCCATATATTGTTTACGAAGGAAGGGGAATTGCTTTTTGAATACGGTTGGTTTGAAATCTATGAAGGCGGTTTGATTCAAGGTTTTTTCATATCCATTAGATTTACTTTACTAATCCTTGTTACGTCACTTTTAACTTTGACGACATCCCCGATATCCATTACAGACGGGATGGAAGAGCTGTTGGGACCTTTGAAAAAGTGGAAGATGCCTGTACATGAACTGGCATTGATGATGTCCATTGCCCTTCGATTCATCCCGACGCTAATGGAGGAAACGGAAAAAATCATGAAGGCCCAAACTGCAAGGGGCGTTGACTTTTCATCTGGCCCGATAAAGGACAGGGTTAAATCGATTGTACCTCTGCTGGTTCCTTTATTTGTCAGTTCGTTCAAACGGGCCGAGGAATTGGCAACTGCCATGGAATCAAGAGGATACCGTGGCGGGGAAGGCCGCACGAAATATCGCCAATTGAACTGGAAGACGAGTGATAGTCTTTTGATGGTCTCAATTGGTGTTCTAACGATCATGTTATTTTTATTACGTTCATAATAAGGAAGAGAACTATGCCAAAATATAAATGTGTGATCGCTTATGACGGCACGGATTTTGCTGGCTATCAGGTGCAGCCTGAGAAACGCACCATACAAAGTGAATTCGAGGCAGTCTTGGCCCAAATGCATAAAGGCACAATTATAAAAGTGACTGCTTCAGGCAGGACAGACTCAGGGGTCCATGCAAAGGGGCAGGTACTTCACTTTGAGTCTCCACTTACATTCCCTACTGAAAATTGGATAAAGGCGTTCAGCGCGCTTCTCCCGACCGATATCATCGCTCTGGAGGTCGATATCGTGCCTGACGATTTTCATGCGAGGTTCCATACTACTGGGAAAGAGTACCGTTATATCGTAGCCCGTTCGAAACTGCGGGATCCGTTTAAGCGGAATTACGCCTATCATTATCCATACCCTTTAAATGTGGAGGCGATGAGGGAAGCAATCTCCTATTTGATAGGGACACATGACTTTACAAGTTTTTGTTCGGCAAAAACGGAAGTGGTCGATAAAGTTCGAACCATAAAAGAAATGGATTTTGAAGAGAGCGATGATTTCCTGGTTTTCCGCTTCGTTGGCGAAGGCTTTTTATATAATATGGTGCGTATCTTGGTTGGGACGCTCCTGGATGTCGGCAGCGGCAAGATGTCACCCCATGATATGAGCGGGATTTTGGACAAGAAGGACCGCAGCTTTGCAGGGAAAACAGCACCAGCCCAAGGCCTATATTTATGGAAAGTATTTTACAAATAAAATTATTTTCGAAGTGATACCAGTTTTTTTACAACTGGAAAACGAGATGAACTCAGTAATGGAGCGGTTTGATGCGATACTGACCTTTTCCTGGAGTTGCAGAAAGGGTTTTATAGACAACTTATCCTAGTGTAACATTCCCTTGACAATGAATATGGGAGAAGTTAATATAATATGGTATGTATTTTAATCCCACGATAAGCCCCGGAAGTTTATTGTGATTGAAAATAAATATAAAAAATTAAAAAGTTTTTTAGGAGGTTAACCATGCGTACGACATTTATGGCGAAAGCTAATGAAGTAGAACGTAAATGGTATGTGATTGACGCTGAAGGCAAAACTTTGGGTCGCCTTTCTACTGAAGTAGCATCCATCTTACGTGGTAAACATAAACCAACTTTTACACCGAACATTGACACTGGTGATCATGTAATTCTTATCAATGTTGAAAAAATCCATTTGACTGGTAAAAAATTGACTGACAAAATTTATTACCGTCACACTATGCATCCAGGCGGCCTTAAAACTAGAACTGCTCTTGAAATGCGTACAAACTACCCTGAGAGAATGCTTGAACTTGCTATCAAAGGTATGCTTCCAAAGAATTCTCTTGGTCGTCAAATCTACAAAAAATTACACGTATACGCTGGAGCTGAGCACCCACACGCTGCTCAACAACCAGAAGTATACGAATTACGCGGATAATTACTAAGGAGGTTACTATCTTGGCACAAGTTCAATATTATGGTACTGGTCGCCGTAAGAGCTCAGTAGCTCGTGTACGTTTAGTACCAGGCGAAGGTCGCATCGTTATTAACGGTCGTGACATCAATGAATATATTCCTTTTGCAGCATTACGTGAAGTTGTTAACCAACCACTAGTTGCAACAGAAACTACTGGAAATTACGACATTCTAGTAAACGTTAGCGGTGGTGGATATACTGGTCAAGCTGGAGCAATCCGTCACGGTATCGCTCGTGCATTGCTACAAGTTGATCCAGAATACCGTCCATCTCTTAAAACTGCTGGTTTACTAACTCGTGACCCGCGTATGAAAGAACGTAAAAAATACGGTCTTAAAGGCGCACGTCGTGCACCTCAGTTCTCAAAACGTTAATTCTATTACCGTTTCGAAAGGCTCTCAACCATATTGGTTGGGGGTCTTTTTTTGACCGAAATATTAATAAAGCATATCCGTGATCTCCCGGATATGCTTTATTTTAAATATTTCAGTTAACAATCTTAGTTTTGAGATTCACCTTCACTTTTTTTGATTCTGGCTTTTTTCGGCATGAAGCATGTAATTATTAATGCCACAAAAGATAAGGCTAGCATGAAAACATAGGCATCACTTGAGCCAAGGATGGAAGCTAATGCCTCTAGTCGTATAGCTGTAATGTTTTCATTTTCCATTGATAGCTCAGTGGCGTGTGATGTTGCCTGCATTGTATATACTGTGATGATAACTGCTGTTCCGATGGCACCTGACAATTGGCGAATGGTATTATTTATAGCTGAACCATGGGAACCCAATTCTCTTGGTAAAGCATTCAACCCTGCTGTATTTAATGGCATGGTAATGAAGCTCAAACCAATTCGTAATATTATGGTACGAATCATGATATAGATATACGTCGTTGATTCGCTTATATCTATGACTCCCCACATCGCAACAATGATGAATACCAAACCTGTAATAAAGAGAGGTTTAGCACCGTATTTATCAAACATTTTACCTGTGACAGGGGATAAGAAGGCATTAATCACAGCTCCGGGTAATAGCAGTAAACCTGCTTCAAATGCTGTAAAACCTCGTCCATTTTGCAAGTAGATTGGTAAAAGGATTAAATCCGCATACATGATCATCGTAATTAGTGCATTGATGAAGGATGTAAGTGTGAAAACTTTATACTTGAATACAGTTAAATTTAATAGTGGATCGCTCGATTTCATTTGACGTAAACAGAATAGAGTCGACACGATCATTCCGACGATTATTGCAGTGATGACAACCGGATCATCCCATCCCTTGCTTCCTGCGCTACTAAATCCAAATAATATACAGCCGAAACCAATCGTTGATAAAATGACACTTGTGATATCCAATTTTGCTTTTGTTGTCTCTGCAACATTCACTAAATATTTGAACGCTAGAACGATGACGATTAGTAAGAATGGGATTAACCCAATGAATAGCCATCTCCATGAAACATATTCCATGATAAAACCAGATAAGGTCGGGCCTATGGCCGGGGCAAAAATTATCGCAAAGCCGATTGTCCCCATGATGCTTCCGCGCTTTTCGCTAGGATATAAATATAAAATAACCGTCATCATTAGAGGTATAATAATCCCGGCACCGATTGCTTGAATCATTCTGCCCGTTAACAGCACGCCAAAATTCCCCGCACATGCGCAAAGTACAGAACCGATGAACAAAAAGAACATCGAGCTAATAAAAAGCTGCCTTGTTGTAAACCGTTGCATTAAAAAGGCAGTGATTGGCACTAAAACACCGTTCACTAGCATAAACCCTGTAGATAACCATTGTACAGTTGCAGGCGTTACATCAAATACTTCCATTAATCCACTCAATGCAACATTTAATAAAGTCTGATTTAATGTTGATAAAAAACAGCCGGCAATCAGTACAATTAATAAAACTTTTTTATTTCTTTCAGTAATGTCCATCGTAAACCCCTTCATTTTTGACTTGCATTCTCAACACCGTGTCGATAAAATCGATGGTAACAAAAATATATGTTACTTACCATGAACAGTTTTCTTGAAAATGTTCACTAATCGACATAGAAATATATGCTGTTGAGAAAGTTAAAGAAAATCTATAAAGGAGATTAAAATGTCCATACCTAAAAAAGAAGATCCTCGTACAATTCGCTCAAGGGAAATGTTTAAAGACGCTGTCATTGCTCTCTTATGCGAGGACCCCATTATTTCGAATTTAACGGTCCGGGAAATCGCAGCCAAAGCAGGGCTGAATCGGACAACTTTTTACCTGCATTATCAGGATATTCATGATTTATTAACGCAAATCACCGATGAGATTCTGAATGAGCTATCTGAGAAAATTTTTGCTTTAATACATGCAAAAGACTTATCGGAAAAACAACAGCTTACACAATTGCTTGATTATTTATATATCCATCGAAATTATTTACTTATTTTATTTAAAACGAATCAGTTTGAAGAACAATTGTTTTCATTATTAAAACAATTAGTAGAAATAAGAAGGAAGAATACCAAGAAGGATTTACCTGCTGATTATGTTGATATTGACATTAAAACGGCCTCATTGGTAGGCATTATAATATGGTGGTTAAGAAAGGGGCTTCATTTTAGTTCGGATTATATTGCCAATCAAATTTATTTAATGTACAGAGTGCAATGATTCTTAATCCGTTAGAATGAATTCGAATTTCATTAAGTCCTTTTAATGACCGGGATAATATGACCCACATCACGCTCCATGAACCCTTCTGCGTCATGATATAAATCCTTCCCAGCCTCCAGCCACAAAGCGATTTAACGCCGTGGGGAGGGTGCTTCGGATATTGGGGATGGTAGGTCCCATTTGTTTACACATGAGTTTATTTGTGGAATACAGAATTATTTGTAAAATCGATATTTATTAAGTCTCTGTTTAGGAGTATGATAATACTTAAAAAAAGAAAGAGGACTTCATATGAATTCAACATACTCACCGATTGAAACAACTAAAACACAAGCCTTGGTCATCAATGCACTATTCATTGCGTTAACCCTTGTAGCGACAATGTTCATCAACATCAAGCTCCCAATAATGGGTAACGGCGGCCTGGTCCATTTGGGCAACGTTCCCCTTTTTATAGCAGCCTTGGTATATGGCAAAAAAACAGGGGCGATAGCAGGCGCCTTCGGTATGGCCTTCTTCGATTTATTCTCTGGTTGGGCAGCATGGGCACCGTTTACATTCGTCATCGTCGGAGCAATGGGCTTTCTAGCCGGCCTTATATCTGAAAAGGTACCGGGCAAAAGAGAACTTGTATACACTTTGGCCGTTTCCGTTGCATTGATCATAAAAATCGTGGGCTATTATTTTACTGAAGTTATCCTTTACGGTAACTGGATCCAGCCATTCGGCTCCATCCCCGGAAACGTAATGCAGGTCGTAATAGCCGGAATAATCGTCGTGCCTCTAGCTGGCCGATTAAAGAAGAGGGCTGGACAGATATAAAGTGAAATGAATATAGGAAGCCATTCAAACTTTGTGTAGTACCGGCGACTGGATATAATATGCTTTATGAACCTCTGGCAGTTCATCCTGCTAAGTAGGTATGTATTTAAATAAATTCGCTATTATAAAAAGTAATATCATGTTAGAAAAGGACATCCGTTTACCACGGATGTCCTTTTTATCGATAGATCACAAAGCTTGCTTGAATTTAAGGAAGAACACGACATGAATAATCAGGTGTGATCACTGTAAGGCATGCGCAGTGAGCTGCCCAAGTCGCAAGGTCCGCCTCGGGTAGCATCCTAAATTAACGGGTTACGGGTGATAGTATCAATTTTTTCTGCGAGTAAATATCATCCGAAATGTTTGGGCTGTCCTTTTAAGCTTCTTATGGAAGATAGCATATGAAGGCATTTCAATTACCTGTTGAACCTATCCTCATTATTTTTTGCCAATGGAATAAATGAATGGTTCAAAATAGAACGCTAAAACTAAATTATGTCTTGGGAAATAATTTTGGGAAATGGGGAATTGCCCCGGAGGTGAATTATGGCTGTGATATTAGGTTTACAGGAGATGCAAAGGGAAAGGCAATTGAAGTTCGAACGCAGGTTGCTCAGGGAACTTTCTATCGAGGATATGAAGGGGAGGATTCAGCGTTACTTTGGACAGGATTTGATGGATGTTTTGGAGGAAGGCTACTTCGATGTTGCCATCGAAGCTTATTTATTAGGAGCGAACTATAGTAAGTTTGGCTATTATGGGGAGTCGGAAGATGATGTAAGGTCCAGGTGCTGGAAGGAAGAGAAGTTTTTGGTCGATACTCTTTTTAACTTTATTTTGTATTGGCGGGAAGTTACAGCGAATAACGCTTTCGATGAAGGATTGTTTTATTGTTGTGAAGGATTTGTAGGGGATTGGTGGTTGGACGGTTTTAAGACTGGAGAGAAACGATATAAAATGAAACTGCATTAAGAAGGCAAAATCCCATTCCTTGTTCTAATTCCATGGTTTGTCCCATACTTTTTAGTATAGAGATCATGGAAGGGGAACGGTCATGCGCAGAAAGCTGAAATATACAGGAATCGCAATGGGATTGTTTGTCCTTTTTTTAATTGTGACTTTTAAATTCGTAGAAGATGATTCTTGGGACTCCTGGAACCTTCCGTTGGCAGGGAAGGTCATCATTCTGGATGCAGGTCACGGGGGAATGGACGGCGGAGCAAATGTACAAGAGATAATGGAAAAGGAAATTGCCCTTTCCGTTTCATTAAAGGTCAGGGACTATTTGCAGGAACAAGGTGCACTTGTCATCATGACCCGTGAGAAGGATGAGGATCTGGCACAGGGTAATACAAAGGGGATCCGCCAGCGAAAACAGGAGGACTTACGGAATCGGGTAAAAATGATCAATGATTCGGAAGCGGACTTATTCTTAAGCATTCATCTGAACTCTTTTCCATCGGCGTCATCGAAAGGTGCCCAAACCTTTTATACAAGCAGGTTTGAGGAAAATGAACAGGTGGCTAAATTCATTCAGACTGAAATCATCAGAAACCTGGAAAATACAAAGCGTGATGCAAGAACGATCAATCATGTGTATTTGATGAATTATGCTAAGAAACCAGGAGCGCTTGTGGAAATTGGCTTTCTTTCCAATTCTGAGGAAAGGGAACGCCTTATCAGCGATAAATACCAGGAAAAGATTGCCAGTTCAATTTATATGGGGATTTTACGGTACTTCACAGAAGAAAAACTATCGGATGACGAGTGATGTCGGGGTCTTGTAAGGTACAAGGCCTTTTTATCATGGGGAAATAATCTGGCCCAGCATACAAGGCAGATAATAAGTTTTCTTTCGGTAATATGTTATACTGAAAAATGGGAAAATAAAATTCAAAGGGGTGCTCGACTTGTTAACAGAAGAGAAAGTACTGAATTTATTAAAGGATCTTAAAGACCCTTTTCTACATAAAAACCTTGAAGAGACAAATGGAATTATAGAAATCAAAATAAAACCTGAAAAGAATCATGTAAGCGTTAAACTTGCGATTGCGAAAACGGGGACTGCCGAGCAAATGCAAATGCAATCCGAAGTTGTGGACTTGCTGAAAACGAACGGAGCAGAATCGGTAGGCATCCGTTTCACGGAACTTTCAGAAGAGGAATTAGCCAAGCATCGTGAAAGCATTCCCCAGGGTGAGGCGGACCAAGGTTTGCTTGGACCTAACAGTAAGACTCAATTCATCGCGATCGCCAGTGGTAAAGGCGGAGTGGGAAAATCTACGATCTCAGTGAATTTTGCCACTTCACTTGCTCGTCTAGGCAAAAAGGTCGGACTGGTTGATGCCGATATTTACGGGTTCAGCGTACCTGATATGATGGGGATAACAAAACGACCGGTTGTTCGCGGGGAAAAAATCATTCCTGTAGAACGGTTTGGCGTTCAAGTTATCTCAATGGGCTTTTTTGTAGAGGATAACGCGCCGATCATCTGGAGAGGGCCGATGCTGGGTAAAATGCTTAACAGTTTCTTTAATGAAGTGGAATGGGGAGATTTGGACTATTTGGTCCTTGACTTACCGCCGGGTACAGGCGATGTTGCATTGGACGTGCATACGATGCTCCCTTCATGTAAAGAAATCATTGTTACGACACCGCATCCGACTGCAGCCTTCGTTGCTGCAAGAGCTGGTGCCATGGCCATCAAGACAGAACACGAAGTCATTGGTGTCATAGAGAATATGTCATTTTTCGAAAGTAAAACGACCGGTGAAAAGGAATATGTATTCGGAAAAGGCGGCGGAAAGAAGCTTGCAGAAGAGCTTCGTACAGAAGTTTTAGGTCAACTTCCCCTGCAACAGCCAGATTGGAACGAAGAGGACTTTGCTCCATCCATTTACGCAGCGGACCATAGGCTTGGCAGGATTTACGAAGATATTGCTAAAAAGGTCATTGAAAAACTGCAATAAAAAGAAGGCTGATTCCGATTGGGAATCAGCCTTTTTTCATTCTTTTTACTTTTTCTCCTTCTCGGCCGCCTTTGTGGCTGCTTTATCCAATTTCTCTTGCATTTTCGCTTGGACGAGAGGACTTTCCATGGTCTCGATGATCAGCTCTTTATAGACCGATCGCATTTCCTTGGTTTTTAATAATTTATTCATTTCTTTTTCCATATCCGGTTCTTTCATTATTTCCATGAGCATTCCACGATACTGAGGATCAGCAGTTAAGTCCTTCAATACCTTTTTATGTTCGTCTTCTAATGCTTTAGCATAAGCGGAAGCAAATTCAGGATCATTGAATGTCTTTTTCCAAAATTCCTTCCCTTTATCTGAAGTGACCATATCTTCAATGGATTTCTTAATGGCATCCGAATCCATAATGAGTTCAGCTTTCGTTTTATCATCAGTAATGATATCCTGGATGGCCTTTTTTCCATCATCTGTCTTCAAGATATCGACGACCATTTTCTTTGTCTCTTCGTACTCCATTTTTTCTCCGCCTGCCCCATTTTGAGCACAACCGGAACAAACGAGTAAGAATGACGTGAAAAGCAAAGCAACTCCCACTCTCATACGCAGGGCCCCTTTCATCCTTCTTACTGTTAATATGGTTCCAATCGGCGATATTATTCCTTGGTGGAATAAGTGGATTTTTCCAAATTTGGTTGGTACAATTAAGGATATGAAATAGAAATGTATGGAGGAAAACAATGAACAGCCGTAATTTAGTTAAATTGTTTTTAACAACATTGCTTATAGGTGGCGTAACTGGCGGAGTTGTAGGGTTCTTGGCTCGATGGAGTGAGTTTAAGCCTTATTTTTCTTCTTTTGAAGTCAGTGCCATCCTATCAACTTTTATTTGGTTATTCGGTGTTGGATTAATTTTCAGTGTCATAAGCCAAGCCGGCTTTTTTGCCTATTTAACAATACATCGTTTTGGTCTGGGGATATTTAAAAGCGCTTCCTTATGGAATGCCGTTCAACTTGTACTCATTCTTTTTGTTGTATTCGATCTTGTTTACCTGCGATATCTTAGCTTTGGTTCAGGCGAGGGAATCAGTTCGTATATCGTGTTAGCATTGGTTGTATTGGCCGCAGGGCTTATTACAGCTTATTTCAAAATGAAACAAACGAATAAACAGTCCTTCATACCGGCCTTGTTTTTCATGGTCGTGGTCACGGTATTGGAGTGGGTACCTGTCCTGAAAACCAATGATGAAGGCTGGCTTTACTTCATGCTGTTTCCATTGCTAGTCTGCAATGCTTATCAATTATTGGTCCTTGGCAAATTGATTGAAATTTCACAAAAGGAATTGGCCGATAGAAGAGAGCGTAAGCAAACTCCAGCAAAGGGAAAGATGAAAGCCAGTCAATTAGGTAAAGGCAGCTGACCAATATGTAGGCCGGACCTTACATAAAGAAGTCAAAACAGAAAAACTGCGCACTAAAGGTTCAGGGAGACCATTAGTACGCAGTTTTTTAAGTTAGCGGACTTCCTCACTGCTTGCCGAGGAATTGGAAATCATCTCTGAAACGTTAACGAAGTTTAAATTTTTTGATCGAAGTTCACTTAATAACTCCGGTAATGCTTTATTCGTTTGTTTTGCTGAGTCTGAAGCATGTAATAAAATGATATCACCTTTTTGGGCCTTGGTGATGTTCTGTATGATCCGATCCACACCTGGATTGGTCCAATCCTTCGAATCGATGCTCCAATGGACAACGGTATATCCGAATTTCTCACTGATCTTCAAGAGTCGTTTATCAAAGTGGCCGGTGGGAGCGCGCAAAAGTTCTATATTCTTTACATTAAGTTTTTTAAATGCTTCCTGGGCTTTAGAAATATCCCGGATGATTTCTTGATCTTCCATTTCGGTATAATCCTTATAATCGTAACCAAGCATGCCGATTTCATATCCTTCTTTCACAATTTCAGCTACTATGTCAGGGTGGCGTTCTGCCCAGGATCCCGAAAGGAAAAAGGTGGCCGATTTAATCTTTTCTCTTTTTAATGTCTCTATTATCGGAGCGGCTTTCTCATCACCCCAGCCAATATTGAACGTGATCGCAACATTCTTTTCCCCTTTATAAACCGCTTTCGGCCCATCTTCCGTTGAAAAAACGGGGGCATGAAGAATGTTTTGTACAAAAAGAAACCAAGCGGTAAAAAGTGCGGTAAGCAAAATTAACGAATAATACTTGATGTTCTTGGCTTGAAGCACCATGAAAAATTTCATTAATCCATCCCCTTGTCCAAAGTACTCTTGTCTTCAAATTTATGCGCGAGGATTATTGTTATGCAAAAAAACGGGTTGAAAATTCATAAAATTGATGGGAATGGGGAAAGATGTCTGATGGAGGTGTGAACCATGCTCGGTTTATTGATCAATGACAAAGAAAAAATGGAATTGGAGTACCTTTTAAAAAGAGAGATGGATGAAATACTATTCGATTTGCAGGATGACAGAATCGATCACATAGTCAAAAGGGCAATAAACGAGAAATATAACATCCTTTTCAGGCTGTTTAAAAGGGTGAGCACCGAGGAGGAAATCCTAATGTATATGAAGGGGAAATCGAATTTATCCAAGTGGAATCAGTCATGAAAGTTAAAAGTGAATTAAATTCAAAAAACCTATTGACTATTGATTTATACGCTGGTATATTATAAAAGTTGCTGCAACGTCAAAGCATTTGAAAAAGAATGATAAAAACTTTTTTAAAAAAAGTTATTGACGAAGTGGTAATAAGATGTTAAGATATTAAAGTCGCTAAGAGAGACGGCGAACAAATTGCTCTTTGAAAACTGAACAAAACAAAGCGCCAACGTTAAATTTTAAGTGAGCACACACTATCAAAAAAGCAA
>NZ_JBYSYV010000030.1:0-58098 GCF_058783805.1 Peribacillus sp. FW305-BF15
CAACTCTAATGAATATTTTGTCATAAAAAAAGCACCTCCAATTGTTAGATGGTGTCTAACAATTGGGGTGCAGTTCACTATAAGTGGTCTTTTTAAGTGCACCCTATGGAACTAACACCCGCTAGTTCAAGGGGAAGTCCTTATACTTAATGGAATGTTATTTCTAAGTGATAAATTTCCATGTCTGACCATTTGCTATTTGAAGTTCTTTAATCCTTTCCCTACCCTTCGAATATATCTTTCTATTTCATAGGTTTTAGCTCAATAATTACTTAACATCTTTATTAAATGATTTAATTTTATTAGATTTCTTATTTTTAAGTTTTAGCTTAACGTTTTTATAAAATCTTATTAAAGGGTCAGAGGCGTAGTTTTTATACCGTTCATCAAATTCGTTAATAATAAGATCAATCTCCGTACCTTTTTTATTTAAGTATTGGTCTATCTTTTTATAATAATAGGGATTCTTAATGGAAAATTGTATAATCTCTAGCTTTTCTATCAAAGATGAAAGTTTGGTAACCTCACTATCAGCTATATCCTTCAAAAGAAAATTCCAAAAAACACCTTTGAGTAAAAGAATTGTTAAAAAGGGAACCACTATAACCCACAGCATATACTGAAAAACATCGGTGATATCGTTCACATCTTTAAACCACCAAGTGTTAAATGCAGACCAAACGGGAATAAAAAAGGCTAATGTTAAAGTTAAAGAGTTAGAAATTAAACTTAAAAAATTTGTTTTACTTTTACTCTCCAATCTCTTTGATAATCTTGATATCAAAAAGACTAAGGATTCTTCGGTTTGGTCTGCATTTACCTCCTTATTAAGATACCGCTTTAAAGCTGCACATAAAAATATATCCCAATCGCGATCTGGATAAACACAACCATATTTTTCTTCAGTATATTTCCAAATCGGTTTCATCCAAATAAAATATTGTGTAAGGGGTACTGCTACTACTAGGATTACATAGTATGGAATTAAATTCTCAAGAAAAATCATAAAAAACCAAAAGACAAAAGCAACTATAATAAACCACACAAAAAACCTTTTCAAAAAGTGCTTGATGGCTAAGTGCCAATAGCTTAAACCACTTTTGTAAAAGTACAAAAGCTTATCTTCGAACATTTTTTTCCCACCTTTTCTGTAAATATGCTGCAACATCTTTATACATATGAACAAAAAGAGAATTAACCTTGCTTATTATTGTTAACAAATGTGAGACTCAACAGAGTATGCTAAGTATCCCATACTCCCATTCAACAATTTAATTCCATTTTACCCCTCTTGGTTTGTTTACCCTTTAATTTCCAGAAGGAAACAAAGAAATGCTTATGCAACTAATCTGCCCCATTAGAAAAAGAGCAGGCATTAGCCCACTCTTAGATTTCTTTAATAACTGGTTTACCAAGCTTGTTCTCAGTGGACAATAATTCCTCTAAACGTTTATCCTCCACCCTTTTATTGGCTGGTTTAGGGTAGGTGTCCCCTTTACGATAGATCTTCCCTTTGTCCTGAAGGTCTTTGAAATCCACGATTGCTTGGTATGTCTTTTTCTCACTCATTTATTACACCCCCGCTGGTGTGCCCGGATAAGGCTTTCCAAATACCTTTTGGAAAAGAGAATCCCGATTGTCTGTTTCACCTTTTTTGTCAGCTCCGAAAAGAACCGATTTTTCAGATTCGGCTCCTTCTACATAACGATCCATAAATTCTCCCGTTACTTCTTCATTATCAAATTCTTTGTTCTCTTCTTTGGTTTTACCGGAGATTTTAGAACGCATGAACATTCCTTTTGTAAGCCCCACCCACTCTTTAGAACCGTCCTCAAATGTCTTAGTAAATACCGCTGCCACATAAGGTGGCACATCCTCACCGCCAATGGATGAAAGTCCATCCACTGTTTCCAAACCAAACAAGATATTTTTGTCCTGGACAGGTACTTTATGAAACTGCGTGGATACGGTTATATTTCCACCTGATATGGCTATTTCAGCTGTACGGTTATCCCCATATGCCCTCATCGCTTCCTGTGGCATTTCTACCTCAATTTCTTGCAAAAACTTTACCCTGGTAATTTCGGCCGTCTTAAAGGATTGTTCATCTTCATTGGTTAATACCGCATAATAAAATTCATCCACACCAGTGGATGCTTTATAGCTTTTCTCTTCTGACAAAATAATCACTCCTCTTAAATTAAAATAGACACTCTATAAAGTGTCTAAATCGTCCCGATATAATTTTCCTCGATACCTTCTAGCATCACGAAAAATCCCTGTATCTTTATCCCATTCATCCACGCCTGATCCCTGAGAAAAACCAACATTCCACATGACATGGCGAATTTGCCCGGATAATTCTCTTGTTGTTGTTCTCTTTTTCGACCACACGTCTATTTGGAGTAGGCAATCATGAGTTAGCCAGGTATTATCCGCAAAATCTTGAGGAATAGGAACATCTAATGGATCGATGATGATAAAAGGTGCCTTAACTTCTCCTGTTTCAGGAAACTCGTAAAATTTGATTCTTCCATTAGCTGTTTCCTTGATAGAAGGGTCTGCCATTAGCACATCATATATCATCCCTAGGACATCCATTACAATCCCTCCCTAATTGCCTGTTTTATCGCATTGCGATAGGCTGATTCAGCATTCCTCATGGCTCTTGCTATGGCACCTTTACCACGCGGGCTCGGGTTTTGTACCGTGCCAAACTCATTTAAATGAATGATACGATAACGATCTTTCGGACCACGCCAATGAATTTTAATCGTCCTCACACCAGCAACCCACATCGGCTCCGATATGGTCATTTCTTCAATGGATGCCCCGGTATCTTTAAAGGTGGCAAATTGAATTTTAAGTTCCTTGATAAATACTTGAGCGCCTTGTTTCAATGCCTTATCACTTAGCTGCTGCGCCTTCACTTTCCCTAAGCGTTTTTCTAATTCTGCCATCACCGCTTTTTCCCCATGCATTTTTACACTCACTCGGTTAACCCTGCCACAATCTTTATAAAATCCTTATTTTTCAAGTCAGGTTGAACATGTTTGATGTTATATCTCATGTCCCGATACCTAACATCATCGATGGAAAGAAAATGCTTATTGGTTGGGATATAGTCAGCTTGTGAATCTCGTATCGTGATGGTGATATCTGATAACGTGCCATTCGACTTCGCCATTTCCATATCTTTTAACCACACATGATCAACCTTGGCCATTGCCTGATGGAGAATCTCTTTTTCTGACTCTCCAGGCTCTGGACCCTTATTGGGTGCATACTCATAAAAAATGATAGGCGTACGTAAATCCCCTGAATTCACTTTTGGCGGCTTATATTTAAACAGCTGCATCAGATTCACCCTCTTTCAAAGCAATCGATAATCCTAAGCTGGTAATCTCACTCAAGAAATTATCCTCAAAGTATTCAACCGCATCATTATAAAGATACCTTGTACGCTCAAAGACCAGCTCCTTGGCCCGCGGATTCTTTTCCACATCAAATGCACCGCACTTGCTTTGTAAAACCTCAATAGAAAAGGACAACAATCTTTTTAAATTGTCGTCCTCGATCGAATGGGAAATATGCATGCGCTCTTTAAATTCTCGTAATAGTTCTTGTGTGATTTCCAATCACATCAACCCCTTATGCACCTTCTGGTTCAGATGAATCCTCCGTTATATCAAGACTTAAATCGTATACTTGAGCAGCATAGTTATCTTTCGGTTTACCTGTGGCATATTGTTTAGCAATGTACAGCGTTGCATCTTCCATTGCTAAGGTTTGATCATATTTCTTTATCTCCATTGCTCCACCGATCGCGGCGATGTATTCACCACGAATGAAAAATAACACTTTACCTTTTGGCACAAACATCGATTCTGTCATAGTCGGGTTGAATGGTAGACTCGTAACATAAATACCTGCAGCATTTTGAACTGTGGCATTTGCTTGGATACTAAAATTATCGAATGGATTAACAATCATGACCACCTTGCCCGCGATATTTCGTACTTTTTCTTCTTCTTTTTTCCCAACTGGACGAATGGCTAGCTTTTCTACGACCCCTTTTAATTCGTTAATCGTCGTGCGACCAGGTTTGAAGGTTAAAATGCCCGCAGATTTTTTATCTTTATACTCGCCATCCCCATTTGTCCCACCTTTTAAATCCTTCAATAAACCAATTGGCATACCGGCCCCCGTACCAGCCACATATCCACGTTCAAGACCCACTGACATGGCTTCTGATATCATCGTGCGAACATACCGTTCCACCCATACAGGACCGAGCTTAAGCATGTCATTGGATAATGGAATAAATGCGGTTAATTTAAGTTGACTGATTTTTTCTTTACGGAACGTAGCATTTAATTGCCCTAGGATTTCTCCAAATAACTCGCCCCATACTGCCATACCTTCTGGATCCCCATAGATGTATTCAGTTACTGCACCGAGGTTTTGAATCCCGATTTGTTGTAGCAGTGGATGGGCTTCTACTAGATCATCAAAAATGCGCTCTTGGGTAGTGACCGGCAGCGTATCAGTTTCTTTGAATCCGCCATCTTCAATGACCACATTAAAAAACTTGGTTTCTTTGGTGGTAAGAACATTGGCCCCCCTTGCTTGCATGATGGAGTTGTCAGCCATATGTGCATGAACCTGATTCATAATATCGCCTTGTACATCCTGGGCTAATGCTTCAAGCATGTCATTTAAAGCAGCAGCCTGTTCTTCAGCATTACCTTCTTGTGTAGCTTGAGCAAATGCCTGCTTTTTCTCAGCAAAATTATTAAATTTAATTCTCATTAGAAAACCCCCTATAAATGTAAAAAGAGTCTGCTCAAGTTTTGCGTTTGCTTAACTTGTTCAGGCTCTTTGTGTTCTTTGCTATTTACTTTTGAATATTTAGCGACTAAATCATCCTTGATGTTTTCTGGTTCAAATTCTTCCTCTTCATCCTCTGGTTCGACAATTTCAATTTCATCAACTATTTCATCAGCCAAACCTAGAGCAACAGCTTCATCAGCTGTAAGGAAGGTCTCATCTTTTAAAAGCTGTTCCAATTCCTCTCTGGTGCCAACAAAACGATTTTCATAAGTGGAAGTAATCGCGGAATCAATTTTCCGTAAATCCTTTGCCTTTTTCTCAAACACATCTGCATTTCCATATTCAAAGGTGCTTGCCTGATGAATCATCATCATTGTATTGGATGGCATGATAATCTTGTTCGCTCCCATCGCAATAATAGAAGCGGCACTTGCCGCCCATCCATCAATATGGACAATAACCTCTGCTTTATGCTGCTTCAGCATATTACAGATGGCCACACCATCAAAAGCAGATCCACCAGGACTATTAATATGAACATAAATTTTTTCGGCATTTACTTGATCTAGTTTCCTTCTTATAGACTTTGCATCGTTTTCGCTGAACCATCCACCAATTGCCCCATAAATGGTGAGCTTGTACTCTTCATCAGTTTGTTTTTCTAAGCGAAAATCCTTTTTCATGTTCATGAATTTATTTAATTCCCTCTTAAAATTCCCTTTCACTCGCTCTCACCTCCTTTAAGCGCTTCAGAACTTTCTTGATAGTTCTTCGTTATAAAGTATTTGTTGTGGATTGGATCACCTGAAGAATCATATCCCAATTCATCCCGTATTTCGTCTCCATTAAACGCGCCGCTTGCGATAAGCTTATCTACAGCTGTCGCTACGTCAAACAAATTAATATTGGACACACGTTTAGTTTCCATTTTCTTGCCTGCTAAATAATCCTTTTTATCAATCAGCTTCGCATTCAATTCATCTTTGATTTTTTTCAAAAACGGATCAATGCAAAAAGTCATGTAATTGCGGTTAGGCTTCTCCACATCTGCCATATCCCCATGAAGCAAAGAAATGGGAATACCTAAAGCTTTTGCGACCTGGTTGAGAAAGCCGTCAGCGACTTTGTTAACCTCATCCACACTTTGAGCTTGCGTAGTATTCTTTAATTCCTCTAGCTTAAAGCCTTTTTGTTGAGGCACAAAAGCCACCGCTTTATCAGTAAAAGCTTTATAAATTTTATCGATATACGCTTGTAATCTTCGTTGTGTTTTCTCATCTTTTTCATAGGTAGTATCCACATGTACCAGTCCACGTATTTGACCCTTCCGTTTTTGAAATTCTATGATCCTACCAAATAGTTCTCCATAATCGGCGTATAAGCCATCGAATAACGTAGACAGTTTTTTATTGCTGTATTCCAAGTAAATAACATCACTCATTTGAAAGGTACGAGAATAAGTAAAATCTTTAATCGTTACATCTTTGAATGAATCATCGACCAGGGCATATTCAACTCGTGTGAATGAGTCCACAATCAATAAATCCTCGGTATCCGACTGGATGATCAAGCACTCATTTTCATAGATAAGCTTATGGATCACAGTCTGCCAAAAATGGCTGGCTGACATGTTTGGACTGGGTCTGACATTTAAGCAATAGTACATGTCATCTTTCACAATCTTTTTATCCTTCTTTACATAAAATTCAGATTGGCTAATGGTACGGCCAATCATATTAATACAGGTTTGGACGGCTAATTGCTTCATGTAAATTTTCTTGGAAGTATCTTGGATTAAATCAAAATCAAACATGAAATCCAATTCCTTATTACGGCTTCTTATTAGGTCTAGAAATCCCAATATCTCACCTCCTTTCTAAAAATTAATTTCGTCTAAGAAAAAGTCCACATCATCAACTAATATTTCATCAGCTTTAAACAATGCATGAATAAAGGCTTGGAAGCCATCTGTTTTTCTTCTGAATTCATCTTTTTTAAGATACTCCTTGTTTCCATCCTTTTTAATGTGAACATAGACATTATTCGTATACCAACGCATTAACGGATTGTCTCCAAAAATAATATTGTGGTTTGCGAATGCTGTTTCCACTCTTGGAGCGAGCAATGAATGAATTGCTTTAGGATTGCGAATAAATTCTAGTTCGAACCCCTCAGCTGCTAGAGCTGTTTTAACTAAATCCAACCGAAAGGTATCTGCCACAATTTTTGTTAGACCATATTTTTCTCGGGCATTTACAAACCAATTGACAATATGACGTATATCTATAGACGGCTCATCCACAATGGTTAGAAGCCCTAATCTTTCCCATTCCTTAATAGGAACCTTTAATTTTACCGTGCCAAGAAATTCTTTACGTACAAAAGAGTGAGATTTCCACACATAATCATTTTCTATCTTGAAGAGTAACCCTACTGCTGCAAAGTCTTTGATGCTAGCATAATCCAAACCACCGACACAGGTACGATGTGCTAAGTCTGGGAGAGGTCTATTAGTAGCAAGTACTTCTTCCCAGGAAGCAACAACTTTATTTAAATTTACTTCTGGGAGATTCATCCTCTTAGTCATGAACTCTTCACGATTAGATGGATCATTGTCAAGATCCTTGTATTCTTCTTGAACAATATAAAAAAGCCCTTCGGCATAATCGCTTCTAGGCACACAAAACATTGGGTTTGCTTTCTCCCATTTGCTTATATCTTCAACTTCTTCCTTGTCATCTAACTTACAGATAAAAGGAAATAAGGAGTCGTTTAATTCTTTTCCTTCAAGGATATTGTTGGCCCGCTCTTTCATTTTATCGAGATAACCCTCTCGAACATAACCATCCGTACCTATGAAAAACTCTCGAGGATTTTTGACTTTTCCTAAACCACTAGAGAATACCCGCACCACTTCATTTGTTTCGTATTGATGTATTTCATCATAAATGACGCAGCCATCACGCAAACCATCCTTAGTAGATGCGTTGGAAGTACGATATTTTACAATGCTTTTTGTCGCATTATTTTTGATTTCCACTTTTGTTTTATAAAACATTCCTTCTAAAATTTTATGTTCTTCAATGGTTTCGTACATTTCCATAAAGGAGGTTTTTGCCTGGTCTTCCGAGTTTGCAACAATAGAAACATTGTACTTTGGGATACCATGCAATTCACTTATGAAAAAATTCGTTAATGCTGTGATTAGACCGTTCTTACCACCACCCCGTCCCATCATAATCAGGAATTTACGAAAGAAATTTCTCCCGTTATCTTTGTAAAACAAAAAAACAAACGCTGCTATGAGCATTTGAAAAGGTTCTAAAGGGAAATACCATTTCTCGGTAAACCTCTTAAAATTATTTATTTGTTCTTCATCGAAATATAGATCATCTCGGGATAAAACATGTTTCTTCAAATACCCTATCAGCATGACACGTTCTTTATTAAGCTTTATGATTCCTGATTCATACAACTTAATATATTCATCAACGTATTTATTAGAAATCATATAAGGTCACTAGCGCTATGCTTGGGCTCCTTTTCATCCTCAAAACCGAATGACTTTTCTATACTCAATAATGAAGCATTAATCTTATTTCGTTCACCAATTAGGGGGTGGGCTTTAGTAAAAGTCTGGGATCCATTTTTCGTTGTAACGGATTCGCCCTCTTTGTTGATTATTTTATTTACTCTTCTAAAAGACTTGACTAAATGTATATACCTTTCTATTTTCTCAACCTGGATCAAATCATCTAAATTTATTTTATTCATTAGTTGTTCTTTGAGTTCCGTGATTTTAACCGCCATGTACCCACCCCCTAACGTGAAAAATTGAGATAAATCTGGAGAATCGAGCCCCCTCCCCGGTCCCCGGGTAAAATAAAAATAGCCTCTTTGCAAGGAGGGGGGTGTTACCACATCTCATCATCCCAACGTTTCCTTTTCTGTTCACCGAATACTCGACCATGTATCTTGTTATGACAGTTCAGGCATAATGTTGTAAGGTTATCCAATACCAAAGCCAGCTGCGGATAGTCTTCAATCTCATACTTATGATGGACGTTGAGTTCTATGCTCTTACGATCTCCCTCTACTTTGATTGAGTCCACATGCACCCTGCCTTCACGCTTACACCCTTGGCATTCACGATTGTCTCTATCCAATGCTAGCTGCCTTAGCTTGTTCCATGCCCCTGACTTATAGAAGTTTCGCTTCTGTGCTTCAGTCTTATACTCTGTCACTACCCCTCTACCTCCCTTAATAAATATCTGATATCATATATAAAGTTGAATCTATTATTGAAGGTGATTAGCATTGACTGAAGAAAAATACAACGGCTATGATACATCCATTGTTTACGACTATAAAGACCAACCTGATATAAAGAGTGGTCGATGTGATAATTGCGATAAAGCCCAGTTTAAAAGTTCCGTAAAAGACTATGTCTATATTCGTGAGTGTCGCAATTGTGGCATGAAGAAAAGTATCTGACCCTTTGATGGGTCTTTTTGTTACACTTCATTTATCATCCACCTTCTTTCTCCATAATAAAAAGCATCCTTCAATGGATGCTTCGAATTATTTTACTCATTTATTTTTTTATTTTCTTTCATGAAATTATCTAAAAATTCCAAATAAGTTTCATCATCACCCTTAAAAGGATCTCGACCTTGTTTTAAAAGACCAGTGTAAATTTGTTCTGGAAAAACATTATTTTTCCTATCATACCCTAAAATACTTAACCAACTCCTTACAGCCAAAAATGTAGCAAAATTAACACCATCGAGAAATTGATTATCTATTTTCGTAAACTCACTAAATTTCTTGAAAAATTCCTCTTTGGGGTCTAGCTTATCTGGAAATTTGAGGTCATTTTCTTGAAATTTAAAAAGAGTATATATAACAAATTGCTGCATAAAAGGAAGTTTTTTATATATTTGATTTATAAAATCTTTTTCTGACAAATTTACATTTATATCATCAGGTTTGTTATTTGAAGATTTAACTATAAAACTGTCTAACATTGAATAATATTTTTTATGTTCAGTTTTTAGTGATTTCAATTCTTCGTTTAAATCATGGACTTGGTTTTGTAATTTATCATTATGAATTAAAATATTATTCGCAACGTTATTAATTATTTCTCCAGCCTTCATTAATTCATTAACATTTAATCCGTTACTTGCTTTTTCAATTTTATCCGCAGACACAGCTATTTTTTCACTTGATAGGTTACTAGCCAATGTCTGAAATAAAGTAAAACCAATAGCTACTACAGCTAATATAATTGAGACTATTGTACCTGCAAACCCCCAATGACTTACCGCACTTTTGTTTCCACTATATTGAAAAGTTAAACAGCTTATAGCTCCAAGACAGAGAATTATAAGCCAATATAAAAGATCTTTCTTTTCAATCCAAGAAAATAGATTATTAGAATTCCCTTTATTATCCATATTTTCATTCTTTGTAATCATAATAATAGTTAAAAATAGTGTAAAAAAAAGAATAACTAATAATAAAATTAGCGGTAAGCCCAATGATACATCTAGAACTGTAATTTTCATTCTTATTTAGATTCCTTTAACGTATTTTATTTTTATATCAAAAGTTTTTCATTGTTCTTCCTTAACTTAGTAATTATGGATTATTTTCAAGAATAGTACAAGCATAATCGTTCTTAAAAATGACACTATTCTGATTTACAATACTCATTAATATCACCCTTTTTATTCTAAAGAAAAAGCACCCGATTACTTGGATGCTCCACTAATTATTTTATTCCCGTATTAATCTATCTTTATCTTCATTAGTTAGTATAGAAGAATTTCTTATTTTTTCGTTGTACTTATTATAAAATTCTTCATCAGTTGTCAAATCTTTCTCAACCAAGATATTTCTAATAGTAAAAAGTAGGAATGTATTTCTCAAATGGGAAAGGATATTTTCATCATTATTCTCTGCTGATTCAATATAATCAATTCCGTCACCTGTAATCTCGGCAGTTGAATAAATACGAGAATCAAAATCAATAGTACTTATTAAGCCCTTTTCCTCAAGATATAAATATGCTTGTCTAAACTCAATATCCTTTATTTCATTGCTAATCGGTTTTGGCTTTTTACTTTCAGAAAAATGATGCTCGTATAAATCTTTCAACAGTTTTTCTCTTAATTCTTTTCTTTCTGTAATATTCAATGTCATATCTCTCCCCTCTTTTGTCCTATAAATTCGACAAAAGGAGATAATTTCCTTCTTTACCCATAAAAAGACGACACTATTTGGGTGCCGCCCTAAATTCAATTATTTTATTTCATTTTCACAATAAAAAGCACCCTCAAAAGGATGCTCAGAATTAGCTTTCTAATATAATTGGCATTTCAGAACTACTTCTCTTTTTATAAAAATCTTCCAAATCTTTTTGACTTAAGGAATTCTCCTTACTCTCACTCTTAACACCATCAGCGTTGGCAACTATATAAATGCATTCTCTACTTTTACTAATCGCATATTCTTTAAGTTTTTCAATATAATGACCAGATATTCCTTTTTTTCTATAAGAAGCATCATGGACATGTAGTAATTGTAATTTTATACTATTACCATTTTTACCTAACATCTCTGCAACTGAACCTCTTTTATAGAAATCCATAGTAAACAGGTCTTTCTCAGTTTTTTTATTATAAAGAGTGAATTTCACATCTTCTTCTCTATCCCTCTGTCCACTTTTATGTTTATGTTTTCCATCATCATGAAATTTATAGGCTATGTTTTCTTCATCTTCTTTAAGATAATCAGGTAGCCCCCAACCTATAATTACTTCTTTCATGGTTTTATCTTTCTCTAAACTCAATTAAACCCACTCCTTTTTTTATTATATAACACAATCAAAAAGAGTGATATTCTCCTACAATATATACTCTCAATACTTGACACCTAAGCGTTCCTGTACCAATTGGTGTTGCAACGATTTTAATAGATTCTAGTTAAATAAAAAAGCACCCAATGTATGATGGATGCTCTAAATTGTTTAATTATCTTCTTCATTCTTTTCAAGTGGGACATCGTCTTCTGAATCTTGTTCAACCAATCCATCTTGCCAACCTTTAAAACGATAAACTCTACTCTTTACTCTACGGCCAGAACCACCAAGACCAAGATTTAATCCTTTCTCTGCATTATTTCTTAATCCAAGGTTTCCATCTCCACTAGCATCATAAAATTCTTCAATCTCTACTTCATAAGCATTTTCAATTCTTCTAGCAATTGCTAATTCCTGGGCAACTCGTGCTTGAGATTCAGTAATTCGGTGTTCAATCTCCTGTTGTGCAGCTTCCTGCTCTAATCTTTCTAAATTACCCGTTTCAGCAATAGTTTCTGATTTTTTAATAGATTTTGATACTGCCTCTACCAGTAAAGCTGTAACACCAAATGCAGGTCCCCCCATTATTCCTGCCATTCCTGCGATTTGCCCCGCTAATTTTGCATTTTTTTGGTTGCTCATTTTCTCTCCTCCAATTGATTATAAAAGCACTATTGACTCAAATATTACTATATAATAAAGTTAGAAACATTATTTTCGCTTGATGCAAATTTTCAACGAACATAAAAAACGCCTATTAGATGGATATACGCTTATGTATTTGACGTTATTCTTAAATACCAGCCTTTATATAGTTTCTATATTTCACCTAACTTTTTTGCCGGATCAATACCATCTATATAATCTTGTACTGTACTATTAAGGTGCCAAGGGTTTTTTAACTCTTCCCTATTTGGTTTTACACACAGATGCGGTACTACCTGATTTAATGCATAACCACAATTTTTCAGGTGATTACCTATATACTGTCTACATTCCTTTAATCCCCCCCTTCTTTTATTGTTTACAGTTTGAATTATTTGGTTTTCTTCGACTCCCTTTTTACCTTCATAAACAACATAACTACCCGTTTCTCTACAACCTTCTATAATAAAAAAATGATCCATTTTTTAAAAACCTCCTCTTTTACTCATTTATATCGATTTCAATCAATAATACTAATAATATTAAGATTTCATACTTTTTTCATTTGTATTAGTGAATAGAAAAAGACCACTCAATTAAAGCAGTCTCTTAAGTCAAAGTTTAGTTTTCAAATCATTCGGAAGCACGCCTTCATCTATACCTGCTTTTAACAAAGCAATTAAATGATCTTCCTCCAAGTCTAAAGGACGTGGAACAAAAAATTCTTTACCCATGCTGTCTTTTTTATAGTATGCAAACCTTATTTCTTCTGTTTCTTTTTCCTTTACATATATTTTTTCTATAGCATATACAGAATTACCAACTGTTATTTTCCCTTGTTTAAGTAAGTTACAGTAATCCGTGGATTTAATAATATCACTCATAATATCCCTCTCCTTTCGTCAAATATACACATTCGACGTCTGAAAGAAATTGTCCTGCTAGTAAAAATACAACTTCTACGATACACAGACAAAAAACCCCTTCATAACCGAAGAGATTTTCCTTCCATTCTACACTCCTTTTAAGTGAGAACTTATGTTTTAGTGGCAATCTATTCCGGATAAAG
This sequence comes from Peribacillus sp. FW305-BF15, assembly GCF_058783805.1. Classification (NCBI taxonomy): domain Bacteria; kingdom Bacillati; phylum Bacillota; class Bacilli; order Caryophanales; family Bacillaceae; genus Peribacillus; species Peribacillus sp. FW305-BF15. The sequence continues at coordinate 13,413 of NZ_JBYSYV010000030.1, forward strand.
TTGAATTAACTTCAGAATCGCCGTTCAGAAAAATGGTTCAACAAACTTCATCTGGCTCACCTTCTTTCTCCTAGACAAAATGCACCCTCGAAAGGATGCTTAATGTAAAAATTATTTAGATTTCGTTTCTTTAATTTGAAAATAATGTATTTTAAACAAATATATACCAAAAAAGAAGGGTATTTTATCTATTAACAGAATGATACTTATGTACCTAAAAACATGGAGGGGTTTATATGTATTATCCACTATTAAAAAATGCTAATAACGAAATGAAGGCTGTAAAAAACTTGAAAGAAGAATCACGTTCGCAAATTATCCCTATTATTGAATCAAAAAGAGTAAAAAGAGAAAATATCAATAATTGGGAAGTTCAATTTAACACTTTAGGTAGATATTTAAAAGAACGAGTAAAAGACACTAAGTTCATTTATGACTTTAATTGTGCACTAGAAGAACTTGGGGAAGAAGATAGACTAGTAACTGCCAGCGGTACTAATCTTGTTGATCACTGTATTATTAAGATGAAACAAACCGAGTTAAATTTAATCCCATGCTTCCAACATGATTCTCCTGATTGGTTAATAAATTCTGTTCTTCAATCAGGGTATCCTGAAATAGCAATTAGAGTTAGGTGTCATGATTTCCAGGAATCGTTTAACCCATATGTGTATCAGAAAATTGAGAGTGATTTACAGTTGGCACCGCCAAATACAAACGTAACAGTGATTCTTGATTTCTTTAATCATCCAGCTACTATTAACAGGATTCAAAATACTATAAATACATTCTCTAAAATTAAAAATTCTCAATTAGTTTATTTAGCTACCTCTTGTCCCGAGAACGCTAATGAAGCAGAAACTCATTCTATTACATTGGTAGGTCCAAGGGTTGAACTAAATAATTATCTAGAATTAAGATCAAGCAATAGAACTTTAAATTTTGGTGATTACACAACAAGATTAAAAGGAGAAGTTCTATCCGGATTCAATATGAATAACTCCTATTTAAAAGTATTTTACTCAACAGAGACAGACTATTGGATCGCCAAATCAAAACTTATAAAAGATGACGGAGAGTTAACGTTTTATGAAGTATGTCAAAATTTAATTGAATACGACTTCTATCCAGGTCCTGACTTTTCCTTTGGTGATTCAGAAATTAAAAGATGTGCAGACAGGGAATTTACTATTGCAGAACACCAAGCACCTATCGCCATTGCCGTTAACCATCATATAGAAATTACGGTAGCACAGCTTAGTGAACTTAATTTAATCTCCAGTTCTCTCTCTTCTTAAGAACCGAATAGACATAAGATCGTATAACATTAAAATCAGCTTCTTCATTCAAGAGTGAAAGGAGCTGATTTTTCCTCATTTTTTTTAGAGATTTAGGTAAACCCAAATGATCAATTAAACCATTTAATTCTTTTTTCCACAATAATTTAATAATAAGAGTTGGGTCTTGATGGGACACTTTTCTTCCTTTTCTGATATCAATCAATCTTGATTGATCCGCGCTTATTATTTTTATTCCCCACCACTCAGGTATCAATTCTTTTATTTCCAAAAGATATTTTCTAGAAATAACAATTGTCATTCTTTCAAATGCTTTGTTATAATACTCCATTTGTCTAGGAAGACGAAGTAAATTGTCTAAATCACTTTTTATCTCGTATCCATGCATTATTCCATTAACAACTGCTACATCAATTCTAGATGCTCCAAAATCCAAACCTAATTCATTAATTATTCTAGTTTCAGGGCATTCCCCATATGTTTTGTTTAATTCGTCCAATAACAGCATTCTCACTTTAATATCATTTAACAATTCCATTTGTATCACCTAAACATATAATATTAATAAATCCTTTTAATTTCAAGAGCTTACCGAAGTAATGACTCTCTTTTATAGGTATTCTTCAAACGTGTTATTTATCCTACTAAAAGTACAATAATGCAGCCAAAATAATTATTTAACGACTACCCCAATTTAAAAATTCACTTCCAAATACTTACCACCTTTCTAAATAGTTATATCTGGTTTCCACTCCACAAAAGAAAGGTCACTCGGTCATACTCCGAGCAACCACGAATAATAAACTCTTCATGTAAAAAAGGGGATAAGTCATAACATTTAGAAACCGTCACGCCTTATTTAGAAGTCTTCTTCAAAACTTACATACTATTACTTTAGCACATCCAAAATGAATAAGTGTCCGTTTATCGTTCGCGAATCGTTCAGAAATCGTTCGTATAGCAAATCATTGCTCTCCTTTTGTTTTTCCGATATAAAATGCACTAAAAATTCCCCGTTGAATTAGCTATAATCCAGATTGTGTATAATTCACAGGCACCTACCTTTTCTTACAGTCCCAAGGGAATATCACGTTTTCTAAAAATGAATTGAACAACCGCCAGGTTGAAGTGAATTAAAAAGGACAAAAGAAAAAGAACCTACAAAAAAGAGGAAATCACCAATCGATTTTCCCCTGCATTTTATTGAGTTCATCTTGTTTAATTCCGATGTAAATTAAGGTTTCTCGTTGATCCGTGTGATTCAGGATCTGTTGAAGGGCTACGACATCGTTGAATTTCTTGTAATGATTATACCCGTACGTCTTTCGAAGGGAATGGGTCCCGATTCGTTCCAGTCTGAATTCCTCCGCCAACTGACTCAAAATCACATAGGCCATTCCCCTTGTAATCGGCTTGTTTTTTCCGTTTCGACTTTTAATCAAATACTCATTCGAAGGTTTGTCTTTCACATAACTGCAGATCGCCCTTTTCAATTCATTCGACATCTTTACTTCTTTATGTTTATCCGTCTTCTTTTCCTTCAGGACAATGTCCCATCCTTGCAAATCCCTTACCCGTAAACGAAGAATATCCGAGATACGTAGGCCTGTATGGATTCCGAGCAAAAACATAATGTAATTTCGTTCATTATTCTGTTTCAGGAAGTCTTTCATTTCCTGCAGCAGGACCTTATCACGAATGGGTTGGACCACGTTCATTCGAAACACCCCCTTTATTATAGACTTCGATTTTCAAGGCGAAGGCCAGACGCAACATGGCCTCTCCTTTAATGGCATAATACTTGGTTTTTCCTAGCCCTAATTCAGTCCAAATTAACAAGTCGTAACCGTGTTGATCATGGAAAAGATACTTTTTCACCATGATCAATTTCTCGATATCTTTCAAACTGTTCACCGCATCGTGCATTTTAGTTAAACAATCCGCTCGGTTTTGCTCAAATTCAATCCGTTCAAGTGCTGCATCTTCCGTGCTGGAATGATACGCGTTGGTGTTAGAAGGAGGCACCAATGAATAAGAGGGTGTCACTTTTGGCATTAAAAAGATAGGTAACGTGATTAAGAAATCCCGATATTCCGCAATCGCCTTCTCGACTTCTCTTTTAGTCTTTTTTTCATCAACAACCGGCATATCACTTCTACTTTTCATGTGTCCTGGCACCTCCTTCTATTCTTTAGGAAATTGACGTTCTAATTCATCATAAGCATATTGTACATAACGACTTGGCTCTACCGGACTGATGGCACCTGTGCGTTTGTCTGTCCGATACCGATCGACTTTCCATTTGATTAGGTGCTTGATTTTTCTTTCTTTTTTTTCTTTTTCCATTATAATTCCTTCTCTCTTTTTCTAAATAAAAAAGGACATCCATTGAAAATAGGAATTCTAGTTTCCTATCTTTAATGAATGTCCTCCAGTTTTTCCGGCCAGACGTTTATGCAATTGTTCTTTACTTTACTGGATTTCTTCTACAACAATGGATGCTTTAATCGGGTACGCACACATTAAAGCATTTGATGATTTGAATTTGAATGATACTGCTTTGTATCCTTCTTTTTTTAGATAATCGGTAATGGCATCTTCCACTTCTTTGCTATTCAACTGAATTTCTTTAATTAATTCCATGTTATATAACCTCCTCAGACAAATTTAATGGGTAGTCGTACACAAAATCAAATCTAATTGCGTTACAGTGATCTGTACCGACATAATTTTTAATATAATAGCCCTTATTTAAAGTGAACTTTTTTTAAGCAGATAGTGGTTCGTATATTCCTAAATACTGTTATAATTATATTAAAAATGAAAAGGACGTTTATATGACTTCCAAAATAACAAAAGAAATGCTTTTTCTAGAGCTTGGCTTATATAATCCCATAACATTTACGGCTAAGGATTTTGATTCTATTGGAGAAATATTACTTCAATTAAACGATATTCAATTTGATTGTTTTTGTATTGACTGTGAAAAAGATACAACTTTCATACTTAATAAAACATCAATTAGTTCAAATTACCTTAGTAATATGAATGATGATATGAAAAGAGTGAAATTGAATTCTCATACCACACCTTTGAATTTAAGTTTTAAATGTCAAAGAAATAATTCACATATATATTCTTTCAATTTCAGAATAGTTGATTATATATTAACCAAAGTTGGTCAATTCCCTTCAGTTGCTTCTATTGAGGAACATTCGATAAAAAAGTACCGTAGCATTCTAAAAGAAGATTATCGAGATCTTTCTAAGTCAATTGGATTATTTTCACACGGAATTGGTGCTGGATCCTTTGTCTACTTAAGAAGAATTTTTGAAAATCTAATAGAAGAAAGTAAGCTTGAAGCATTAAGTCAATCATCATTGGATGAAACAAAATTCCAACAAGCTAAAATGGATGAAAAAATTAAAATATTAGAAGACTTATTACCGTCCATCTTAGTTGAAAATAGAAAATTATACAGTATCTTAAGCAAAGGCATCCATGAATTATCAGAAGAGCAATGCCTATCTTTGTTCCCAGATGTAAAACTGGCAATTGAGTTAATACTCGACGCTAAAATTTATCAAATTGAACAACAGAAGAAAATTAAATCATCCAAAAGCTTTGTCGCAAAAACTGTAGAATTACTACGCAAGTAACTTGACTAACCATCCCTTTTGGATGGTTTTTCTTCTCCTTCCTGCTCAGATAAGTCAATATTTTGTATGTACTTACCACCTACTTGGTTATATTCCGTATTCCATTAATTTAAAAATAATAAATCGGGGTGAAGCAATGAAACTTAAATACTGGAAATATAGAATTACTACGTTACGAAAAGAATTAAAAATACTGTTTGTAATAGCGATAGCATCGGTTTTAATAATTGATTTATGGCTAATTAACATCCCAGAATGGTTTTCTGTTGGAGCTGAATTAGGTGCCCTATACTACAAAATATGTTTAGGATACATCACCGGGCTAATATTCTACTTCATCAATGTTCATTTGGAATCTGAAAGATCAAAAGTCAAAACGTATAAATATATAAATAACAAGTCTGCAAAAATACATAGACTTGGTAACACGTTAATTGATTCGCTTCGTAATTCTTATCCTGTGCAACCTGGTACCAAATTCTCAAGCATGGATGAAGAAATATCGTATCTTAGCAATCACGTTAATCCCCAACTTCCTTTTACGATAGGAGGATGGTATAACATGACATTTCCACACTGGTATGCAGCAATCAATTTTATTGATAAAGAAAACAAAGAGTTAACTAGAGACCTATTATTTGTTAGAGACTCTATTAAATCTGATATTATAGAAATTTTGACAGATATTGACGATTGTATGGCTAGCTCTATAAATCTGGGACATGGGCAACTTTATGGCAATACTGATTTAAAGACTTACTCTGATGGCATGATTCAATATAAAAAATTGTGTGATAAGTTGATGAGTACAATTCGTGAAAAATACAAATATCATGAGATTGAATATCACGAAAACTTTATAAAAAACAACAAAGACTAACCGTTTCTGTTGAGGCCAGGTAAAATATTTTATCTGGCCCTTTTTTGTTTTCCTCTCCTTCACAGTTGGAGTTCCCTTTTATCTGGAGACTGAACATAGCATTTAATCAATGGCCTGAACCTTTTTTCATCATTTGGCTTCCAAGCTCGTTCATTTCTAAAACCCGTTTTATTCGTGTATTCAAGTTCAGCTGCATTTGGATTCACTCCTTTAGTTCTCTTTGGTTTTCCTTCTTTCCAAAATTCTATAAAAAGTAATCAATAACATGGTGCTTTCGCGTCGGCTCTTTCGGAGAAGAGGCTGTTGTCCTTTCGAATTTTATCTATTTGTGCTTTATGTTCTTTCTTTTGTTTCTATCGATCGAGATAAGACCAATCATTATCCATATAACAATAATTAATGAGTATTTAAATCTATTTTGAATCCCCCTTATTTAATTTAGTGGTAAATTTAGTTATGGCATGAACGGCATTATCGTTTTGCCACATTATCATTGTTTCCCCGAAACCGCCAATTGGTGGAATCATCTGAGTGAGTTTTTGGTTGCTCACAATATAAATCATATTTTCTTCCAAACTAATTTTCACTTCCTTTTCCACTTGATCCACCCCCCCTTTTTTTTCGCGAAAGTATTTAAATCAATAATTTTTGACATTTACTTTTCCTCCTAAAGCCACTTATTAGCGTCCCTGGTTGCATTCATTTCTTTATAAGCTGCTAGAACTAACTCATATTTCAATTCATCATTATCCAGTAATTCAAATGGGCTGTCCGTGTTGGGAGTTAGTAACTTGAAGTGCTTTCAACCTTTCTAAGACAAAATTCCGTATCATTTGGTTTTGAGATTGTAAAGCATCATAAAGCTGACCCATAAATCCTCCTCTGATATTCCTTTAACAACTCGTTCATTCTCGGCCTATTATTCTCTTTAAAATAAAGATCGAGTACTGATTTATCGTTAGCAAAGTTCACTGTTTGTTTTTCGTATACCAGAAATTCAATCAACAAACTAAGTGATGTAAGCTTGTATTTGATGGACTCATGATAAAGTTCTCTAACCGTCATGTCTGCGCTCCAGATTGAGGAACACCCCATACTCTTTGATGAATGCTAATGATATGGTTCCTATGGGTCCATTCCTTTGTTTGCCGATGATGATTTCAATAATGTTTTTGCTCTCAGATTCTTTGTCGTAATAATCATCCCGATAAAGAAATCCAATCACGTCAGCGTCTTGTTCAATTTGGCCTGATTCACGTATATCTGACATCATAGGCCGTTTATCTTGCCTTTGTTCTACCGCCCTTGATAGCTGACTTAAGGCAATGACACATACATCCAATTCCCTTGCCATATGTTTAAGCATCCGACTGATCTCACTAATTTCTTGTGTTCGGTTCCCTTTATGTTTGGCTGATCCCGTAATGAGCTGCAGGTAATCAATAATGACCAAAATGTCTTTACCTTCGTAATCTCGTTTCATCTTGCGGACCTTCGCCCAAATTTGATTAACAGTAATACTTGGATTATCAAAGATCCTAAGATTAAGGTTACTTACATCTCCCATTGCACCTGTTAGCTTTCCCCAATCTTTATCGACCAGATTGCTTGTTCTAATATGCTGAGCATTGATCCTGCCGTTGCTCGAAATCATTCTTTTTAATAATTGTTTTCTGCCCATTTCCAAGGAGAAGATTCCAACAGCGAATTGTTCCTGTTTAGCTACTCCCTCTGCTATGTTCAATGCAAAGGCCGTTTTCCCTACAGATGGCCGGGCAGCGATGACAATAAGATCTTGTTTTTGTAATCCAGCTGTCATTCGGTCTAATTCTGTAAACCCTGTAGGCATACCGGTAGTTTCCCCTTTTGGTGTTTCTAATTCATCGTATACTCCAACCAAGTCATCCTTTATGGACCCATCATCATCGTCTGTAAAGTTATCCTCTAATCTCATCAAATCATTGATTCCTGTCTGAATAACAATTGCAGGCTCTCCAATAAGAGCAGATTCTTTAATTCGATTTGCGACTGTGACTGCTTCTCGCCTTTGCCAGTATTCGTGAATTTTTTTTTCGTAGTATGTAAAACTGGCTGTAGATGGTACCGATGCTGCTAAGTCACCTAAATAATCAGGGCCACCAATTTTCTCTATGTTTTTCCTTCCTACTCGTTCCATTACTGTAACAAAATCAATGGGAATCCCTTTCTCGTCTAAATCTTGTAACGTCCATAAAACATTGAAATTCTTCCCTGGCGACAGTTGAAAAGGCTTTATCTTCGCGTCTTTAATTAATCCTGGCTCGGCCAGTAAAATCCCTAAATATGATTTTTCAACTTCAAGATTATATAAAAGTTGCTCTTCCATATCTAAGACCTTCCTAGTATTTTTCTGATTTGCGCCTTACATTCTTGGATAGAGTGAGCAGCCTCTTCGCTAATTTCTGATTTACTTTCTATCAACCTTAGATATTCTAAAGTTTCATTCACGCTAGGAATGGAGTCCATTCTATCTAATGGCCTTTTCTTCACAAGATCAGCAATTGTAGGAGGAAAAACACTGGATTCAAGGTGACGATCAAAGTTTTTCAGGACCTTTTCAGAATCGTGTTTTTTCAATACTCTTTCCCAGGAATCAAGTAAACTAGTAGGATCCTGAACAACGAACTTACCTGGATAACTAGAATGAATCGAATCTAGTAATTCTGCAATCTGCCTTCTCTCCATGAGTTAACCCCCTTTTTCTACAAGAGCTAAAAAGCTATTTTGTTTTTTATGTGTACCCGTATTAAATTGCGGAAATGGCTTGGATAATTTATCTGCTGCTTCTTCTGCTGTCGTGTTTCGAATGATTCCACTGGTGTAATTCTCCTTTTTAGAATGGTATGCAGGATTTTCAGTATGGATTTTTAAGCCATACTCTACACAAATCGTTGGTCGCTTGTCCCAGTCTTGATACATTCCTAATATCACAGAAGGAGATATCTTAGCACTCACCCTTGTATGCCGAATCATTTCTAGGTAATCATCAATAATCTTTAATTGATTTTTGGAATACCTGAGACGCAAATTTTCAATTTGTTCAGGTATATTGTTTTTATTACTTTCCTTTACTTTACTTTCCTTTACTTTACTTTGGGGATTAATGTCACCATTAATTTTGTTTGATTGACAATTAATGTTTACATTAACTTCTTTATTGTCCGCATTAATCAGAGTAATTGAGATTTTACTAGAGCCAATATGATCCCGATAATCGATCAGTAAAAATTCTTCGTGAAGAGTAACGGACTTTCTCCTGAGAATTGCCTCTATATAACGTGTTTGAATGCCTTTTGATGTTAAAACCTCATATTTTTCATATGTTTCTTTGTCGAATAGTCCCCAGTTAATGCAATCAATAACTATCTCTTGAACAGCATTAATGTTTACATTTATTCGGCTGGAAAAGAGTAATTGCTCTCTTTCTGTCCATCGATAAAAGTAACCCTCTTTATAGATTTTCATTAGAAGTTTCAATGTAACTCCAAAACCTATGACACCATGTTTCGCTTCAATCAAAGCAATTTTATCGTCTTGATCCATATCAACATCCAATGGAAAATAATCTAAGCCTTCTTTTTTAGGTCTGGCCATTATCACCTCGCCTCCTTTTCAAATATAATTGGTGAAAATCGATTATAAAACCTACTTAAAGAACGAATGTTTGCCGCTCCATTAATAATCTGTTAAAATAGAACTATCGAAATATTGAGTAGTTGAGTCGGTAGCTCACTGCTCTTTTTTTATGTTATTTTTTAATAGATCATGTTTCTGTAATAGAGACAACTTCAACCATTCTCCTGCGATTATCTTCACTTTACTTCCTCCAATCATTTTTTATAAAACACGTATAGATAAAATTAATCCTCCGATCAATGGGAGCAGCTGATGAATGATATTTATACCGTCCATACCATAAAGGAACGCTACTGCCACTTCAGGTGCATTAGTTATCTGGACCCATTGCATGAACGTCCCTATATCGGGAACTTTTCGGTCCTTCTCAAATTTTGAAACACAAGACTGCGTACGGTTCAGTTGATGAGCTAACTCTTCTTGTGATAGACCGGCCCGTTCCCTACAAGCTTGAAGAACAGATCCGAATTTCAATACTTTCACCACCTTTATATGCCAAATCGGAATACTTCATCTTGGTGGAACTTGTTAAGATGAAGGTGACCAGTTTTCAATGAGCTGTATGACAGACTGAAGGTCCTTGCTCCTCACATCTTTGTAAGTATGCACGCCGAATATATCTTTGATTTCTCGATACAATTCCTTAAAAAGCCTGGCAGCTTCTTTCTTGTCATCTGTGAATTCATAGACTCGACGTGCTACACCTTTTTCAAGGCGGAGCTGTTCGCCATGAGTTAGTTGAGTCATTAAACAACCTCCTTCTTAAAATAACTTGTGTTTTCATCAACAAAGCGAGTGTTTAGCTCAATCCACTTGAACAGTAAATGTGTTGGAATCAATACACCAGCTTCTCTAAAAACCGGAAAGTCTGGACGGCTTAATAATTCAGATGTTTTTGTTTCACCGATGTTGAAAAGTTGCATCAACTGTTTTCTTGTGAGCATTGGCGGTAATTGATTTTGCTGGACTACATCGGCCATGGCATTTTTGATTTCTTGCCGAAGCACTTCCCGAAAGCTTTCATCAGCAAAATCAAGATTTACTTGAATCATATTCGTGCTCCCTTCTTTAAAGATTGTCTATATTCTTATTGATCATGGTTGAGTTTATTTTCTTGCAATGGCCTCATTATGCAGAATTTACATCTGTTCTCATTTCGTGAACTATTTGAACAAAAAAAAGCGAATTTATATCTACACTTAAAACATTGGCAACTAAAGGTAACTTATTAGCACTTAACCCTTTCTTACCAGATTCAATCTCACTGATGATTGAAGGATGTTTATAACCAAGCCTTTTAGCAAAATCAACTTGCGTTAATCCCTGTTTAATACGCAATTCTTTAATACGAATTCCAAGATCTTCTCTCATTTTGTTTCACCACCTAACTTCTCATTTCGTGAACCTTATATTCGTAGTTTACCTTCTCGTTTTGTGAATGTAAAGTAAATAATTCTCAATTCGTGAATAAATTTTCTCGAATAGAGAAATGGTGATAAAATGTTATTAGTAAAAAAGGAAGTAGGGTTACTCATGGACTTTGGCGATAGATTGAAATGGTTGCGTGAAAAGTCTGGACTTACACAAAAATTTGCAGCAGAAAAAATTGGGGTTAAAAATAATACGCTATCCAGCTATGAGTCAGCTAAAAGGCAACCAGATTTTACAACTTTAAAAAAACTTGCTGATCTGTATGAAGTTACAATCGACTACATAATCACAGGAAATGAAAACAGCAATTCGTCTGATGAAATGTGGCAAGAATTTCTTAATCCTAAAACACAAATATTCTTCAAGGATTTACAAAACGCTCCAGAAGAAAAAATTGAAGAATTAATTCGCTTTTGGGAGTTCATTAAAGAGAGAGATAAGAGTAAGTAATAGCTAGCCTTTTTAAAGGGCTTTCTATGGAATCAATATAGTCGATTTTACCCAAATCTTTTTGCCTATTGGGTATTAAATTTTTAATATAAATATAAATTATAGGAGGTTATTTAAGTGAAAAGATTTACATTTGGAGGATTAATACTATCTACAGGTCTTATATTGTCAGGTTGTGGAGGGAGCGACGAAACAACCTCAGTTTCTGAGGAGAAAGCCAAAGAAGAGACAAAGAGTGCTGAACAAAAAGAAGTGAAAAATGAAATACCAAAACCAGAAAAAGACGAAGCTGGCAATACTATCTTAGACGTAGTAGGACAAAAGGCAGAATCTCCTGAGGTAACAGCTGAATTAATAAAAATAAAAGAAGTGAATGAAACATTAGATATTGCTCCCTTAACTGTTAAAGTTAAGAATATTAAACTTTTAAAACTCTCGAATATGACTGAAGATTATAAAGAAGGTCTAAAATTGGCTGCTGACACAGATACTATTGGCGATGAGGTTACTTATTTACAAATAGCTTATGAAGCTGAAAATAAAGAGGAGAAAAATATTGAATGGTACGATCTTATGAATGTTGTTACTGATAAAGGCGAACAAATTGATGCACAAATGAAAGACTTCATAACAGACGATTCTGAATTAGACTCTGAGTTTTTAGGAAAGGTCAAAAAGGAATATACTGATGGTCTAATTCTAAAAAATGGGGATATCAATAAAGTAAAACTCATATTTGGTTACACCACAGATAGCACATCCTACGAAGATATTACTCCAGAACAACAAGTTGAATATTCTTTCGAATAACAAATATTAATACTAGTAGGGGCGTGTAGACTTGAAAATTATAGCTCTAGTATTAATAATATTGGGCGTTATCGGTTTATTACTGTCAATGATGATGTTTGGTGATATCGGAGTCGCGGCTGCAATCGCTTCACTAACAGCATTACTTTCTGGATTCGGTTTTATATCAGCAAATAAAAAGCTTAATAAGTTTGAAGATTTCAAGTAAGGATAGCCCATTTGGGCTTTTCTTATAAATCAAAATCGAACAAACATTCTCTTTTTTAGGAGGGGTTTATCATGGACTATCGCTCTTCTCTACTAGAAGATTGGATTAAAAATTTTTATTATAGCATCGATATATACCATGCTCACCAACTAGATTTTTTAGATATTGCAGCACGTTTAGGACTTGTCGTTTCTTTCGAGGAAATGTCTAGCAGGTTTTATGATGGTGAAATCATTATTGAGGATCGGTTATCTTCCCAGGAGCAGTGGCAGGATTTTGCCCATGAGTTATGCCATGTTCTCAGACACGCTGGAAATCAAATCTACATGCCTAAGATGTTTTTAGAATTACAGGAAAATCAGGCAATTTATTTTGCTTACCATTTTTGCATTCCTACTTTCATGCTTTTAAAGCTGGAAATGCCTAACCATCGTAATCAGGCAATTTATTATTTAGCTAATACGTTTAATGTCACAAATAAATTCGCTTCACAAAGATTAGATCAATATCAAAATCAAATTTACACTTCTCATTTGGTTGCTGAGAATTCAAAAATGTATACCTACTAATTCTATAGGCAATGATTTCTGGCTAAAAATTAAAGGATGTGAATCATTATGGCTTACTTTCAAAAAGTCCCTGCTAAAAATAAACAGGGCTATAAATGGAAGTGTACTGAAGAAGGTCCTCGTAATCCAGCTACTGGCAAAAGAACTCAAATTACTCGGCGTGCGGACACAAAAAAGGAAGCTGCTTTTAAGGTAGAAGAAGCTCTTAAAGAAATTAGAATTTATAATGGACAAGCTTATAACAAAGATATTCTTTTTAAAGACTACTTACCTGATTGGTTAGCCACTTACAAAAAAAACGCAGTGAAAGAAAATACTTATAAGCTTCATGAGCGTAATGTCCAAAAAAAAATCCTTCCGTTAATTGGTCATATGAAGATAAAAGATTTAACCCCAACACATTATCAAAAAATCATTAATAAACTCGCTGATCAAGAAAATAGTAAAAGAACAGTAGAAATCATCCACGTTACTCTTTCTAATGCAATGAATAAAGCAGTTTCTCTTGAAATGTTATCTAAAAACCCTTGTTCTGGAGTGACCATCCCTAATAAGGCAATAAACCAAATAAAAGATGATGAAGATTTAGAGTATCTTAGCAAAGATGAAGTGATTAAATTTTTAGATGCAGCTCTAAAAGAAAATTGGAACTATTTTATATTTTTTAAAACATTAATCGATACTGGTTTAAGAAAAGGCGAAGCTTTAGCTCTCCAGATTCCCGATTTAGACTTTACCGAAAATAAAATTAAAGTATACAAAACTTTAAATTATGATGTATTGGATATTGATAAAATGTTTGGACCGCCTAAAACTGAAACATCGTATAGAAAAATTTTAATCGACGAAAGCCTTGCCGCTCTGTTAACACGTCATGTCATTAAGCAAAAGGAAATAAAGTTGAAATTGGCAGATAGATATCATAGAGAAACAACTCTTGTTTTCGAACGAGGGAATGGCCTCCCCTATTCAAAATCCACCTTACACAGAGCATTTAATCGTATCTGTAGAAAAGCCGGAATTACAAAACATATAACCATCCACGGTTTACGACATACCCACGCCGTTTTACTTCTTGAATCTGGAGCCAGTTTAAAAGATGTGCAGGAACGCTTAGGACATAAATCCATTCAAACAACAGCAGATGTCTATGCTCACGTATCAAAAAAACTCGAAGAAAAAAGTGTGGACGGATATTCAAATTACATGGATTATCCCCAGTTGAATATGAAATAGTTTGAAATGTGGTCAAAATGTGGTCAGCCAGCCCGTTCCCTTTCATTTTATAAAAGTAAAAAAAAGCCTTGGCAACTGAGAAACTCAGTAATACCAAGGCTTTAAAGCTATTAATACATTGACATATATTGTTCGCGTTCCCATGGGTGAACTTGTGTACGGAACATATCCCACTCGATTTCTTTTGCTTCGACGAAGTGTTCAAGTAAGTGTTCACCTAATGCTTCTTTGATGACTTCATCAGATTTTAATGTTTCCAATGCAGCATATAAAGTAGCTGGTAGATCAACGATACCTACTTCTTCACGTTCTTCTTTATTCATTACATAGATGTTGCGATCAACTGGAGCTGGAGGAGTCAAGTCGTTCTTGATACCGTCAAGACCAGCTTTTAGCAGAACGGCAAGTGCCAAGTATGGGTTTGCTGCTGGATCGACACTACGTACCTCTACGCGAGTACTTACTCCGCGTGAAGCTGGGATACGGATTAGCGGGCTACGGTTTTTAGCAGACCATGCAACATAACAAGGAGCTTCGTAACCAGGAACTAGACGTTTGTATGAGTTAACAGTTGGGTTTGTTACCGCAGTGAAGCTTGGAGCATGCTTAATGATACCCGCGATAAATTGCTCAGCTGTTTTGCTTAATTCCAATTTACCTTCTTTATCATAAAATGCGTTTTCGTTGCCTTTGAATAGAGAAACGTTACAATGCATTCCAGATCCGTTAACACCGAACAATGGTTTTGGCATGAATGTTGCGTGTAAACCATGTTTGCGGGCAATCGTTTTAACAACCAATTTAAATGTTTGGATGTTATCACAAGCTGAAATCGCATCTGCATATTTAAAGTCAATTTCGTGTTGTCCTGGAGCTACTTCATGGTGGGATGCTTCGATTTCAAATCCCATTTCTTCAAGCTCAAGAACGATATCACGACGGCAGTTTTCTCCTAGGTCAGTAGGTGCAAGGTCAAAGTATCCGCCTTTATCGTTCAATTCCAGCGTCGGCTCGCCTGCTGCATCCAGTTTGAATAGGAAGAATTCAGGTTCAGGTCCAAGATTGAAATCTGTGAAGCCCATTTCTCTTGCTTCTGCAAGAACACGTTTTAGGTTTGCACGTGGATCCCCATCAAAAGGAGTTCCATCCGTATTGTAAATATCACAGATCAAGCGTGCAACTTTACCTTTTTCGGAAGTCCAAGGGAAGATAACCCATGTATTTAGATCAGGATATAAGTACATATCAGACTCTTCGATACGAACGAAGCCTTCAATGGAAGATCCATCAAACATCATTTTATTATCAAGTGCTTTTTCTAATTGACTGACTGGGATTTCAACGTTTTTAATTGTCCCTAAAATGTCAGTGAATTGTAAACGAATGTACTTAACATTTTCTTCTTTCGCTAAACGAGTGATGTCTTCACGTGTGAACTTTGCCAATTTCTATTCCCCCTAATAATTCATAAATCATATTTTTTATTGGAAAAAACGGGACATATCCCCTTGTCTAAGAGATGTTCGATGCTTGCTTCCTTGTAAAAGCTCGGCACGCAGAAGCTTGCGAAGATCCTCGTCACTAAGGTCATGCCTTATTTTTTCCGCTTGTTCTAATTCTTGGGTTTTAGGTAAATTCTGTTCCTTTACAGTGAAAATCTTTTTAATGCCGGCCAGATTGACTCCTTGTTCGATTAAATCTTTAATCTCAAGCAGTCGATCGATGTCATTTAATGAAAAGACCCGACGATTTCCATCTGTTCTCATAGGAGTAATAAGTTGATGCTCTTCGTAATACCGAATTTGGCGTGCAGACAACTCAGTTAACTGCATGACGATTCCGATGGAAAAAAGAGGCATCGAACGCCGAATGTTGTTGCCGCTCATTCTTAGCATCCTCCTTTTGTTTATCTTAAAATAATCTTATATCATGTTATTAAACTTGTCAATATGATGTTACATTTTATGACGTGATTTTTTCAGAAAAATTAAATGATTTGTTACTACAAAAATATTATGACTATTATTCTTACTGGAATCCAATTATATCTGGATTCCCATAACATACCTTATTTAATTTCAATTACAATTGGATCAGCTTTTTGTCCATTAGCGCATTCACAGCAGTCAATACAGCCATTTTAACATGGGCGTATGTCAATCCGCCTTGAACATAAGCAACATATGGAGCCCTTGTCGGACCATCTGCCGTCAGTTCAATGCTGGCCCCCTGTATAAAGGTGCCTGCAGCCATGATTACATCGTCCTCATATCCCGGCATATAGGCAGGATATGGTGTCACATGTGAATTGATTGGTGATGCATATTGGATGGCCTGACAGAAGGCAACCATCTTATCCCGTTCATCAAATTGAACGGATTGAATCAAGTCAGTTCGTTTCGCATCCCATTTTGGGGATGTATTCATACCGAGCTTTTCTAAAAAGGCAGCTGTGAACATGGCTCCTTTAACAGCTTGGCCCACGACATGCGGTGCTAGGAAGAATCCTTGGTACATTTCCTGCAGACTATAAAGCGAAGCACCTGCTTCAGCCCCTATTCCTGGTGATGTTAACCGATAAGAGCAAGCTTCAACCAGGTCCTTTTTACCAACAATGTATCCACCGGTTTTCACTATCCCGCCGCCAGGATTTTTAATGAGTGAACCAGCCATTAAATCCGCTCCGACATGACATGGTTCTTGTGACTCAACAAACTCTCCATAACAATTATCCACGAACACGACGATTTCCGGGTTAATGCCTTTAACGAAGGCAATCATTTCCTTTATTTCATCGATCGTAAAGGAAGGACGTGTAGCATACCCTTTTGATCTTTGTATACCGATCATCTTCGTATTCGGTTGAATGGCATGTTTGACGGCTTCGAAATCAACGGTTCCAGTTTCCGCCAACGGAACGGCCTTATAGCTGATCTGAAAATCACGTAAAGATCCAATACCCGTCCCCCGGATACCGACGATTTCTTCCAAAGTATCATACGGCTTTCCTGTTATGTATAACAATTCATCCCCTGGGCGCAAAATGCCGAAAAGAGCGGTGGAGATGGCGTGTGTGCCTGATATAATTTGAGGGCGCACCAATCCAGCTTCCGCTCCAAAAACATCTGCGTATATCAATTCCAGCGTATCGCGGCCCATATCATCGTATCCATACCCAGTAGTCGGGATGAAGTGGGAATCACTCACTTTATGTGCTTGATAACTTTGTAATACGCGAAATTGATTTTCTTCGATTCGTTCGTCCACTTGCTTATGTAATGGAGAAATCATTGCTTCCACTTCCTGGGCAATGTTTTTCAACACTTCTCCATTTGTTAACTGCTGATACATCAAAATTCCCCTTTATAATGAATATTTCTCCAGCTGCCCGGTTATTGGATGATCAGCTAGACAAAAACCTTTGCATTCATATCTTTCCGATTCTTCATTAAAGGAGAGAGTGCGCAATATGGTTTCATTTTTCAGCTGTGATAATAGTTTACCCTCACTCGATGGCAGGAAAACATGATACGGGATCATTTCTTCAATCACGTACTTTTCAATTTCTTCCATGATTTCATTCAGATCCGATTGTTCATAGGCACTGATCATTAATGAAGCACGACTGGCTGATCTCACAAAATCAGCGTGAACCTTATCTTTCTTATTATACAACGTTAGCTGTGGAATGGAAGGGACATCTAAGTCATTTAGCAAATCCTGCACCGTTTTCTGATGATTAAAGTAATCGGTACTTGAGGAATCGACCACATGTAACAGCAGATCCGCTTCTTTCACCTCTTCCAAGGTAGAGCGGAATGCGGCAATTAAAGATGTCGGCAAATCTTGTATGAATCCAACCGTATCCGTCAGAAGCACGGTAAATCCGCTAGGAAGAATCGCCTTTCGTGTCATGGGATCCAGCGTAGCGAATAATTGGTTCTCTTCATATGAATCCGCCTCCGTCAAACGGTTGAACAGCGTTGATTTACCTGCATTCGTGTATCCCACTAGTGCTATTTGAAAGGTCTTATTACGTTTCCTTCTATCACGATAGCGTTCACGATGCTTCACTATTCCACTTAATTGCTGCTTGATTTCATCTATTTTTCCACGGATGTGGCGGCGGTCGCTTTCCAGCTTCGTCTCCCCTGGTCCCCTTGTGCCGATTCCGCCTCCTAGCCTGGACATTGCCGTCCCCTGTCCAACCAAACGCGGCAATAAATATTGGAGCTGAGCAAGTTCAACCTGCAGCTTCCCTTCCCTGGATCGAGCCCGCTGAGCAAATATATCCAATATTAGCTGTGTCCGGTCTATGACCCTTGCCTCCAATTGTTTCGAAAGGTTCCGAATCTGGCTCGGGGATAATTCATCATTAAAGATAAATAAATCCGGCTCCAGCTCCTCTTCCAGATTCCGGAGTTCTTCCACTTTTCCTTTTCCTATATATGTAGCCGGATCGACGCTTTCCCTTTTCTGGGAGATGGTCATTAAAACCTCAGCATTCGCCGTCTTCGCCAAAGAAGACAGTTCATCGAGTGAATATTCAAAATGTTCACTTGTCTCAGTTGTTTGACACCCAATCAAGACAGCCGTTTCCTTTATTGCTTCTTCCAAATCACACGCACCACCTTCTGGTAAATTTAACTTAATCATAACAAAAAAATTGAATATATAAAAATTTCCTCAAAACGAAGCTTTTAACCGTTTTAAAAATTACGATACCGTGCTAAAATCAAATTTGGCTTTACCATCAAAATCGAAAAGACATAGAGGGACATTCATATGACATGGGAAGTATTAAGCTTCATAGGTACGATTGCATTCGCTATAAGCGGAACCATCATCGCCATGGAAGAAGAGTATGATATTTTAGGAGTTTATATTTTAGGAATCGTAACCGCCTTTGGCGGCGGGGCAATCCGCAATCTGTTGATCGGCGTCCCCGTTTCAGCTTTATGGGATCAAAGTTTCTATTTTGTCATCGCTTTAGTATCCATCACCATCGTTTTTGTTTTTCCTACAAACCTATCAAAGCACTGGGACAGATGGGGAAATCTCAGTGATGCCATTGGCCTCTCAGCCTTTGCCATCCAAGGGGCGATGTATGCCGTGGAACTTAATCATCCAATAAGCGCCATCATAGTATCAGCTGCATTAACCGGATGCGGCGGCGGGATACTCCGTGACGTGCTGGCCGGAAGAAAGCCATTGGTCTTCAGAAAAGAAATCTACGCAGTATGGGCCATCATTGCAGGCTTGGCTTTAGGCAGTGGTGTATTATCCCAATCATGGCAGCTTTATTCGCTCTTTGCCGTCATCACGATATTGCGAGTCCTTTCTTACACCAATAATTGGCATCTTCCTAATAAAAAATGGGTGCCTAAAACATAAATTTGAAAAGCCCGCCATCCTGGTGGGCTTTTCCATGTCATTCTTTCTCTTCATCCTCGAAAATCAAATCTTGGCTGGTAAGCGTCAATAAATCGGATTTTTCAAATGAATCTTCCAGTAAAAGCCGCATCGCCTGCGCCCTAATTGACTTTTCTATTATATTGCGGATATAACGACCGTTAGAGAATGAAATAGGTCCCCGGAAAGAACGTAATATGATTAAATGTTCCCTTAATTTCCTTTCGGCATCCCGATTCATAAGATACTCCTTTTCCTGCAGCATCCGATCGGCTATTTCCATTAACTGTTCAATCGTATAATCCGGAAAATCAATAACAAGCGGGAACCTCGAATGAAGGCCAGGATTAAGACTTAGGAAATATTCCATTTCCCTCGAATATCCAGCAAGGATCAAAATGAATTCATGCTGCCGATCCTCCATATGCTTGACAAGGGTATCTATGGCTTCTTTTCCAAAATCCTTTTCACCGCCTCTTCCCAAGGAATAGGCTTCATCAATAAATAAGATTCCGCCAATGGCCTTCTTAATCAAATCCCTGGTTTTTTGGGCAGTATGGCCAATGTATTCCCCGACTAAATCTGCCCTCTCCGCTTCAATTAAATGCCCTTTAGAAAGTACATTCATTTTTTGAAACAACTTCC
The DNA here is from genome assembly GCF_058783805.1 of Peribacillus sp. FW305-BF15. Taxonomy (NCBI): domain Bacteria; kingdom Bacillati; phylum Bacillota; class Bacilli; order Caryophanales; family Bacillaceae; genus Peribacillus; species Peribacillus sp. FW305-BF15. The sequence goes on from NZ_JBYSYV010000030.1 coordinate 33,686, forward strand.
CGATTAAACGTGCTACCGTTGTTTTCCCTGTTCCCGGATTCCCTTTAAACATCATATGCAGCGCTTGCCGGCCAGTCTTCAGCCCCTTTGCCTCACGTTGTTTATTGATGTAAATCCAGGCATATATCTCTTTTATCATCCGTTTCATTTCTTCCATTCCAACCAGCGATTTCAGTTCATCTTCAATCTCTTTCAATGCCACATGCTGGTGGGGGATTTCCTGCACCAAAATTTCTTTTATCGGCAGATCCTTTTGTAGCGCTTTTCTGTTTTCCGCATTAAACACAATATTGATTTGCCCGTTATTTTTCATACGGATCGGTTGTTCCATTTCATTCACCTCTCCATCTTGGACCCTGACTCTAACACCACAATTTTTTATGATGGCATGGCAAATGCTGCATAGCCAAAATTACCCCATCGGAAAATCCGTTTATTACTTTCGTGATTAAGCCCCATTCCCTTCTTGAAAAGCGACTTATTCTGACAGGATTTTTTCATTGGAGGATTTATTACGACAAATCCCATTCCCATTCACCAATATATTAGGGGTAATGTCATTTCCTGCGGTTTCCCGGAAAATAATCCGTCCCTTGATATATATTCAAATAAGGTACGTAAAATTATCGATTCTTTGAAAAAGGACAGAGAAGGGCATGCAAAAAAAAAAACAGGTCGCTATAAGCTAAACCTGTTTTTTACATTCATATATATGATTATTCCTTCACTTCGTAATCGATCTGAACATTACGTTGTGGAGCAAATGTAGAAATCGCATGTTTATAGACTAATTGCTGCTTGCCCTCCGATTCAAATAAAACGGTAAAATTATCGAACCCTTTCACTTGTCCTCTAATCTGGAACCCGTTTAATAAAAATACCGTCACATACGTACCATCTTTACGTAGTTGATTAAGAAACTGATCTTGAATATTTACTGATTGTTTCATGTATTAGTCCTCCTCTTTTCTCTCTAAATTTATGTATTCGCCTTCACCGAAAAGCTTTCCTGCTATAAATCCAGATATTTCATGTATTTTTTTTGGAAAACCCTCGAGATCGGTCATATTAAACCAAATTACATCCATTTTATTCCGGAACCAGGTCAATTGCCTTTTTGCGTATCGACGGGAGTTTTGCTTTAATGTCTCAACGGCTTCATCCAATGAAGCCCTTCCATCCAAATAATCATAGATTTCTTTATAGCCTATAGCCTGGATCGATTGGCAATCCCTCAAACCTTTTTCATGAAATGACTCCACCTCTTGAATCAGCCCTTCTTCTACCATAACATCAACACGTTGATCGATGCGTCGATATAACTTTTCACGTTCCATTGTCAATCCAATGATGCACGTATCATATTTGAATTCTGTAGGCTGTTCATTCAGCTGCTCACTCATCGTTTTACCAGTACAATGATAAATCTCAAGTGCCCTGATCACCCTTCTTACATTATTAGGATGAATCCGATTCGCGCTTTCCGGGTCAATGCTGCGTAATTGTTCAAAAACAGGATCTATTCCTGACTCCCTTACCTGTTTTTCAAGTCCCTCCCTATAAATAGGGTCGGATGGCGCCTCCGAAAATTGATAATCATAGATGACTGATTGTATGTATAATCCTGTTCCGCCGACGATAATGGGAAGTTTACCTCTGCTTTGGATATCCTCGATACAAGCATTGGCTCGCTCCTGGAACTCTGCCGCACTAAATGGTTCATCAGGTTCTTTAATATCAAGTAAATAATGAGGGATTCCTTCTGTTTCTTCCCTCTTGATTTTTGCAGTACCAATATCCATCCCCTTATAAACCTGCATGGAGTCTCCGCTAATAATTTCACCATTAAATAACTTTGCCATCTCAATGCTCATCTTTGTCTTCCCAACAGCAGTCGGTCCAATGATAACGAGAAGTTTTCCTTTTTGTTGTTTCACAATCTCACTGCCTTAAATGATTTTTTCCCTATCTTATCATAATCTCGTTGAGAGCAGCTAAACATCTACCCATTATGTCCAATTGAGGCACTTTTATTCAATTTTTCACCTGCAATAATCATCATCTTTATATAAAAAAGGTATGATCCCTTTCAGGGTCATACCTTCTTATCAAATGTGTTTCCTTTGGATCAATTCAGCCCATTTTTCCATTTACGGGAATGATCATCGTAACGGTCGTTTCATTTTCAGAGGATTGTACATGAATCTCTCCATCATATCTGTTCACTAAGTCTTTGACGATGAACAATCCTTGTCCGCGAACTTTGCCCTTTTGTGCCTTTTTGGTTGAAAAACCGCTGGCGAATATATTCTCCAGATCTAATTCCGAAATCATTGGTCCGGTGTTCGTGACCATAAACGAATACTTTTCATCATCAGCTTTGCAGGCAATATCCATTCGGCGTTCTTGCTCTGGCAATTCAATTGTTGCCTCAATAGCATTGTCGATAACATTTGATAATAATTTTATCAAATCGATTGTTTTGATCCGATTGAAGGATTTGGGTGAAACATCAATTTCGATATCGATATTATAATTCTGGGCCGAGAGCCTTTTGGTCTCCAACAGGACAGACAAGCCCGGATGAATCACATCCAATTTCATCGATTCAATTGAATGCACTTCTTTTGAAAGCCCGGTTAAGTATTCGAGTACTTTTTCGTTCTCTTCTAATTTAAGCAGTCCATGTATCACCTGAATATGATTGGAAAAATCATGCCTTAATGAGCGGACTGAAGCAAATAGAGATTGGAATTCCGATTGATACGTATCTTCCGTATCCCCCACTTCACGTGTCAGTTCCTTTTGATACCATTTTTGAATGACAAAAAAGGTAACCAGCAGCATGATGACAAATCCACCATTATAAACAAGAATGGCAATGCTGCTTTTCAATACCTTGCCGTTAATGGCATTAATATCTTCCGCGCTCACATCAATGCCCAAAAAACCAATAATGTCGCCATCTTGATTTTTCATTGGCACTCCCACAGTCAAATACTCACCATATTCCGGATCTTCTAGAATCCCGGTAATGAAGCTTTTGCCTTCATACCCCTGTTTGACCTGCTCCGGCGGAACAGTACATGCACCACCGATAGGAAAATCCCCTTTATGATCTTTAGAAAACCCAGTAATCATGCACTTGGATACTGTGGGATTCTCAATCAGGATGGTATAAACATATAATGCTCCTATTTTTTCACGGGCATCCTCTAAGTAAGCTTTTATATCCAAATAATCCTGGCTCTTTACTTGGTTATTGAGAAATCGTTGATAAGCCTCCATATCCATCGAGTCGGCTATAGATCTGGCAGCTACCAAGTTTTGATTGGCAACGGATTTTTGCACAGAATTTTTAATGCTTAAATATGTTGAAAACATATTTAGAAGAATGAAAACAATCAATAAAAGTATGGTCAAATAAAGAAGTGCCCTTAACTTTTTATTTTTCATAGGATTAAACTTACCTCATCTCTAGCAGCTAAAAGTTAACGAACCTATTCTGAGTTTACTATATTAAGGGATAAAGAAATAGGGAAAAATCTAATATTCTCTATAACCCCAGGCATATAATACTATAATAAATCAAGTAATTGACAGATTACCCACCATTTTTTTGATCATATGACTTTTTATGTTTAATATAAACCACATCAATTATTAATACTTTCCAATAAATCATTTTATTCCCAAAAGTAATTATTTTAGTATAATTATGTATGTAAAAATGGTAAAAATAAATGATGCGGGGTTCGAAATTCTCGCTTCAAATAAATAATTTTACCCTTTATTTGAAAATATTACAATATTGTAAAGGATTAATCTGTAAAATCACACCATATTTCATATATTCGTGCAAAATAGCGGATCACTCCTCTTTCAATAGTTCATATTGACTAATTTTTCATCAATGAAAATGCCGTTTCAATGAGAGGACTCCTGAATAAAAAAAATGGAATCAGGGACTGAACCCCAGATTCCATTTACATATGATAGCTTCTATTTAATCGAATTGATGACTGCCCGCTCATACATCTTTTTAGTTACTTGATAGTATAGCAGTTGAAAAAGAAAATACGTTGCGATGACCATGGCCGAGTAGGCAAACAAATTCGATCCCAATAAATTGCTTAATGCCACGTAGGCGACTATGGCATGAATCACCCCTATCAGAAACGGAGCGAAAAAGAGGATGCGTATTTCGGCGCTTAAAATTTGCCGTATTTCTTTTTTTGTCAACCCCAATCGATGAAGGGCATGGATTTGAATTTTTTTATCTTCTAAATTCGTAAAAACTCGCAGATACATCATGCTCCCTTGGACGATAAAGAATAATAGACTGACAAACAAGCCGATAAAAAGAATCAATATGCTTCCCTGTTTCATTTCTTGATAAATCGGAGCTCTTGTTTGCAGTTGATTATGATCATTAGAAATTTGTTCGATTTCACTAGATGTTTCCATTGATTCTTCCCAATCTTTAACTTCATACCCTCGTACTCTTGCCATCTCTTTTAATGGCACATCAGCAGTGATTTCATGATACAGCTGATCATCGACCACCATCAAAGTCGTTGCTGCTTTTATGGGTGCGACTATCGATTGATTTCGCTGACCAACCATTGTTACCTGGATGGTTCCATTGCCAAAGTGCAGCTCCTTTTGTTCTCCCTTGTGGACGAATTGATAGTCCAGTCCCCCATAAGGAAAAATATATAACGCTTCTTTTCCTGATAACTTTGCTGGTTCAATTTTTCGCAATGCAGCCGCATTGTTATAATCACTTTCCGAGATTAATAATGACCTAATTTCATTGGGTTCTCCCGTTCTCATATGGGGTAACATGTGGGTGATGGGCACTCCAGTCATATTTACTTCGTAAAGGATCTTGAATCCATCTTCCTTTAATGTATTCTCCACTGCGGATGGTTCAATAACTGAATAAATGGAAGCGTCATTTTCAATCCAGCCAATTGCTTGCGGAATGTTATCCATCCCTTGCTTTTTTAAATCTGCACTGAACATGAAAAGTGTTCCTGCAGCTGTCAAAATCACGGCTGTAATGATCGAGGTCAAAAAGAATAACCTGGAATAGTCCTTAATATTGAAGATCAGGTTTGTTTGAGTAATTAAATTCGTTCCGCCATATAAGCTTTTCTTCTTCCGGTAAAGCCTGCTGCAAAGAGCGACAATGCTTTGGCTGAATAAAAAATAGGTGCCGATCAGTACGAAGAATACTATGGGCAATACTCGAATATAAGAATTGTTCAACGACAGCGTACATGCAAAATAATAAGAAATGCTTAAGAAAACTGCTGATAATGCAACTAACCACTTTGAAACGAAGGGAGTCTTTTTGGGTTTTTGTTTATCTTTGAGTAAATCGACTACCTCCGCATTTCCTATTTGGAACAATGATAGGAGCGATAATAGCTGAAATAGCAAAATGAAACCAACAATAGTATAAATAAAGGCCTCAGGGACAAAGACAAACGATATTGGTTGCTCTACAGCCAATAACCAAGAAATTGCCATTAAGAATAACTTTGAGAACAAAAACCCTAAGCCAACTCCAATCAGGATAGATATGAGGGAAACCATCGTTTGCTCCAGGTAAATCAGTTTTCTAAGTTGGGATTTGGACATTCCAAGCAGTGTCAGTAGCCCAAACTCTTTTTTTCGCGGCTGTATAAATGCTGCATTCGAATAAGCAATGAAGAAAACCGAAAATATGATGATCACTATTTCAGCTGCAATAAGTCCCCTGCTAATTAGCTTTCCCCCCGGGATATCCGCATGGACCACATCTGGATGAAAGATAAACGATGCGTAAATAAAAAAGATTGAGACGGAAAGGACGATACTGAAAAAATAAGCTAGATAACGTTGAGCATTTCCTTGAATATTTCTCTTAGCGAGAAGTCGGATGTTCATGATAGACTCCTCCCAAAACGCTTAACGTATCTAAAATCCTTTGATGGAAACTCTGTCTTTCCCCTCCGCTGTGAACCTCCGAAAAGAACCTGCCATCCTTTATGAATAGGATCCGGTCACAGAAACTGGCGGCAGTCGGGTCATGAGTGACCATGAGAATGGTTGCTCCCTTTTTCTCCTGAAGTGTCGTGAGGGTATCCATTACCTGCTTGGCAGATTTGGAATCCAAATTACCAGTAGGTTCATCCGCTAAAATAATGGAAGGCTCATGAATCATCGCTCTTGCACAAGCCGTTCGTTGCTGCTGACCTCCGGAAATTTCATAAGTCCGCTTTTCTAAAATCCCTTCTATACCAAGAAGGCTCGCCAACTGATTCACCCTATTTTCCATTTCCTGCAGTTTATAACGATCTAATGCTAGAGGAAGGAGGATATTTTCGCGAACGGTAAGTGTATCAAGAAGGTTGAAGTCTTGAAAAACAAATCCAATTTCCCTCCTGCGAAACAATGCCAGGTCCTGATTGTTTAATTCATTAGGATTTTGATCATTTAGAATGACTTTACCTGTGGTTGGCTTATCAATCGTGGCCATTAAGTTAAGCAGGGTGGTTTTCCCGCTGCCGGATGGACCCATCACTCCGACAAATTCCCCTTTCTGTACATTCATGGTGAAATTATGTAACGCCTTATGAAATAAATTCCCCTGTTTTTGAAAATAAGTTTTGGATAGTTGTTCTGCTTTTAAAATCGACATCCGAAAATACCTCCCTTTCTTACCGTAAGTATAATGAATAAAGCGGGAGGCTCCCATCGAAGTTTATTACATAATCGTTTAGCACCCTTACAATTCTGTCACCTTTCATGTAAGATATTTGTCTTAAAGAGAAACTCCACAGTAGTCCCTTCGGATACAGTCGATTGGATGGTAACGACATGCCCAAGTCTATTAACGATTTCCTTCACAAGATATAGTCCCATTCCGGTTGACTCTTGTTTGACTCGCCCGTTCTCACCAGTAAAGAATGGATCAAACACCCGTTTTACATCATGTGGGACGATTCCAATTCCCTGATCTGTTATCCTAAGGAAAATCTCCGACTCTTTTTCAATGATATTGAACGTTATGCTGTCATGCTCTTCCTGCCTTGAATACTTCAGTGCATTAAAGACCACCTGACTAATGGCGAAGTGGAGCCACTTACGATCCGAATGCACATATACATTCTCAAGCTCCGTTTCAAGCCTGGGATATATGAACCGTTTGATGAACTGTTTCTTTTCCTCGTTAATCACTTGCTTGACTAGATTATTTAAGTCAACCCGCTCCGATTTTACATCCTCCGAAAAACGCTGCAGCCTTGCCCCGTGCAATATAATTTCCAGCCCTCTGCGAAATCGATCATTTTCTTCTTCTATCTCTTTAAGATAATCCTTCATCGGCTCATTCGAAAATGTCCTTTTGCCCTCTTGAATCAGTAAGGAAATGACTGAAACAGGTGTCTTCATTTGATGAACCCATTGATGAATCAACAGCTCATATTGCTCCTTCTGTTTGATTTGTTCTTGTAATTGACCAATGGTTACCTTGTTCATTTGTTGAAAAAGTTCCATCCACAACTTTTGTTCATTTGTCAAAGGTTCCCTAAAGGCTTCGACATATTCAAATGACAAGCTCGTTTCTTGCTTCATTCTTGCTAATTGATTAAGAAAACGGTAATGCCTTATGTAATCGGCCGCTAAAAATAGAAGCATCATAAACAACGCGAGAATAATTAAATAGATGATATTTGAAATCGATATGTGATTCCCCGCTTCCAGAACGGATAATGTATAAGCAATAATAAGCAGGCTTACCAATAGAACGGTATAAAAAATAAAATAAAGACGGTCTTTAATAAAGGATTTCAGCTTCACTTTTCTTCACCTTGCACTATTTTTAGTCGGTATCCTTTTCCCCTGCTAGTTGTTATGGCATGCTTGATGCCAATATCCTCAAGTTTTCTCCGTACCCTTGTGACATTGACGGTCAATGTATTGTCATCAACAAATGAATCATCATTCCATAATGCTTCAAGTAACTCTTCACGCGAGACGATGGTGTCATACTGTCGTAGTAAACAACTCAATAATTTCAACTCATTTTGAGTCAACGCTACCTGATTGTCTTGATATTCGATCATCGCTTTTTCCGTATAAAGCGTTAATCCCTCCATTTCCTTTACTTGCTGGTGGAATGAAGATATATCCGCATATTCACCATACACCCTACGCAGGACACTCTTTATTTTCGCTAATACCACTTCCAAATGAAACGGTTTTGTTAAATAGTCATCTCCCCCATATTCAATGGCCATGACTTGGTTCATTTCATCTGTCCTTGCAGAGATGAATATGACAGGAACCTTCGAAACCGTCCTTATTAGCCGGCACCAATGGAACCCATCATAATAGGGCAGATTAATATCCAATAAAACCAAATCTGGCTTTATATCTTGGAACTCCGCAAAAACTTGGTCCAGTTGCTTCACTTCAAAAACCCCATACCCGTACCTTTTTAAATAATTGACCAAGATTCCAGCTATTTTGAGATCGTCTTCAACCAATAATATTTTATACATTTTTATCTCCTCATTAACCTGACAATAAAAAACCTTGAATGGCATGAGCCAATCAAGGGGATTACAATAAAATTAGATTTCCTCCGGGACTTTCAAGCCCTCAATGAAGGATTGAAAACTCGATGCAACTTTATAAATGTTTTCATCCTGGCTTGATGGATCCGAATACCAACCTTGATCCCAGAAGTAAACTCCCTTTTCTTCTTCATTATTTATCAGCAAAATTTTACCTGCACATGTATCATTACCTATTATAATGCAATTCTTATGTAAGTCTTCTCTGTTTTCTTCATGCCATTTCTGTAAATCCAGTTCTTTATCTAGAAGCTCTAATCCATAAAGTGCTTGTAAGCATACAAGTGTGTCTAATCCATCTACATAAAACTTACAGTTTTGAACCGTAGTTGTGCCGCCATTATGCTTAAGGAGAAATTGTTTATAATCTTCAGGAATTTCAAAACCCACAAACTCCTGAAAATTATTCACTGCTTCTTCTCTCGCTTTCCCATATCCAGTTATACTCACCATTGTATCGACTCCATTTCATTTTATTGTAGTAAAATCAATTGAACTAATTGCTGTTTAGAAATACCTTTTCTTAATGGAGATCCTTTAAATATAAATTATTCATTATTACTTTAGAAAATAATACTTTTTTTGAATATATTAACATAATTTTACTATCCTTATCAGTATTTTCTGATATATTTTTTGACAATTTCGTTGCTTTTCACTAAGAAAGTAGCTTTTTTTAATCGAAGTTTTGTCGAAAAATCGATAAATCGTATACTTTCACAGATAATTCAGAAGTTTTTGATGATATATCTCCATTTTCGAAGATATATTCCCGATTTCGCAGATAAAATATTATTCTATAAAAAAGGCGCCAACTTCATCTTCAAGATTGGGCGCCTTTTCTCTATTTATCAAACAATTTTATAGTCTTCATACGTAATTAATAACCTGCTCATAGAAACTGTTTCAGCACGAAGCTTATTCTTGTCACGACAATAAGCAATGATGGAACTATTAGGAACTTTAGCTGTACAATTCCATTTACTATATTTTTCATTATACCTAGAGGATATTTCGATAATCTCACCACGTACCTTTAACATCCTGCGTTCTACCAAGGGCATCAACTCCAATTCCGATAATAGTATGTACCCTAAATCAGATAAAATATTCTCGAATCCCATTCCGTCAAAGATTATGGACATTATAGCAAAACAAAAAGGCGTCTGCTATAGATTTATTATTATAGGAAATGACAAGGTAGAATGCCTCTAATCCCCTCTTTATTTAAGGTATTATAACCAGAATAATCTTAATACTCTTTTGGAATATTAAGATAAATCAAAAAAACCACCAAATAACTCTTAATTATTACGATAAAATTATATTCGTATCACAAAAGAAATATTTGAAATTAAGAGATTAGAGTCGTATGATTAGTAGTATCGGCGGAAAAAACATAAATCAAAATAATTAAGTTTAAAGGGGAATTAGATATGGTAGATGTAATCTCAAAACCTGAACATGAAACACTTAATATTTCTGCAAACCAAGAGCAATTGGATATCTTAGATCAGCTTTTAAAGCCTGAGGTTCAGGAATCATTGAACACTTTAGTCGAGCAGTTACCAAAACTGACTGAGTTAGTGAATATTTTAACAAAGTCTTATGATTTCGCTCAATCGGTTGCGACTGATGATGTGTTGAAAAATGATACGGTCAGCGCCATTTCGGAGATCGCGACACCTGTAGTCCATTCAGTGAAAGGGCTTGCGGCAAATGCCATCGAAGCTAAGGATCGTGCAGAAGCGAATAATGATGTGATCGGTCTTTTTGGTCTGTTAAAAATGTTGAAAGATCCGCAAGCACAAAAGCTTTTCCGTTTCGCCCAAGCTTTTCTTGAAGTCTCTTCAGAACGTAAAAACCAAAAATAATTTGATAACTTTCAATCAGTAAGGACGGGGGATTAACTATGTCAAAACAAATCGTCATCTTAGGTGCAGGTTACGCAGGATTACTATCTGCCTTATCCGTACGTGAATATTACAAAAAGGATGAAGTGCAGGTTACAGTGGTGAACCAATTTCCAACGCACCAAATCATCACCGAATTGCACCGTCTTGCAGGCGGATCCATTTCTGAACAAGCCGTTTCCATTCCTTTGGAAAAGCTTTTCAAAGGAAAAGATATCGACCTTGTCATTTCCAAAGTGGAGTCATTCTCGGTCGATAATAAAGAAGTGAAACTTGCCAATGGTTCCACATTATCTTATGATGCCCTGGTTGTTGCTTTGGGAAGCCAAACAGGATTCTTCGGCATTCCGGGACTTGAGGAAAACAGCATGGTCTTGAAATCCGTAAATGATGCTAACAAGATTTACAAACATATCGAAGATCGCATCCGCGAATATTCTCAAACGAATAATGAAGCGGACGCAACCATCGTGATTGGCGGCGGCGGATTGACGGGCGTTGAGTTAATCGGTGAAATCGTGGATCATTTCCCTAAAATCGCCAAAAAGTTCGGAGTGGACTTCAAGGATTTGAAAATCAAGCTTGTGGAAGCTGGGCCAAAAATCCTTCCGGTCCTGCCTGATCACTTAATCGAACGTGCCATGACAAGCTTGGAAGCACGCGGCGTTGAATTCCTGACAGGTCTGCCTGTAACGGGTGTTAAAGGAAATCAAATCGAATTGAAAGACGGACAAACGATAACGGCCAATACGCTTGTTTGGACAGGCGGAGTTGCGGCTCTTCCTATCGTAGGCGAATCAGGCCTTGAAGTGGATCGCGGCAAAGCAACCGTCAATGAGTATTTGCAATCCAAATCCCATAAAGACGTATTCGTTGTCGGCGACAGTGCCGTTGCTTTCCCTCCAGAAGGCGGCCGTCCATATGCTCCTACTGCACAAAATGCTTGGCAAATGGGTGAGCTTGTTGGATACAACCTATATGCAGCATTTGAAGGCAAGAAGCTTGAAGAATTCTCACCTGTAAACTCAGGTACACTTGCGAGCCTTGGCCGTAAGGATGCAGTGGCAACCGTTGGGGCCAATAACACGTCCCTTAAAGGCCTTCCGGCTACATTGATGAAGGAAGCAAGTAATGTTCGTTACCTATCACACATCAAAGCCCTATTCAGCCTGGCTTATTAATTCTAAGATAGAGCACAATAAAAGAGGACCATTCATCTTTTGATGAATGGTCCTCTTTTAAAATCAAATCTTTACTTGGTTGATGCTGAATCTAAGGGAAAATCCCTCAGGTAATTTAGCCTTTGTCAATATCCTGGTTTCTTTCAAGCGTATATCATTATAAGAGGAGACCTCCATCAATTCTTCATCCATATAAGCAGGATGGGTCATTATCTCCACACTCTCCCCATCCATTACTCTCCCTTTCAAGTTTTGAAAGTAATCTTCAACCACCATTTCTCCATAAAAATCATCCAGGAATACATCTGTAACGGTTTGAATCCCTGCAAGGTGGCTTCCGGCATTACGGACTGGCAATCCATATTTATCTGACAGCTTTTTAATAACCGGTAGAAATGCTTTGATCCCGTGTACATGATGGTGGCTGTCGAAATGAGTCGGGAATAGGCCAAATTCCAAAAATCTTTCGATTTGCGCTGACCACTCCCTCTCCAATTCGCTCAAGGAAATGCCGGCAGGATCCCCATATACCGTACCTTGCTTCTTAAAGAAACCAGATTCGTCAACCAAACTCGGAACATCACTCAACAAAGGTTTACCCCATGTCAGGACTAAGTGAATACCTACCTTCAACGAGGGTGTTTTCTTGGAGATTTCAATCGCATGCTCCGTTGCTTTCGCATTCATCATGATTGTTGCCGAATTGACAATTCCATATTTGTGGCTATCCAAAATCCCATAATTCACCGCTTTAGTTAACCCAAAATCATCTGCATTTACAAGGACTTCAATCATGATAAATTATCCTGCAACTCCTTTTTTTCAAAAAACTGCGGCAAATAATCTTTATGTGCCTCCAGCATTTCGTCCAAGATAAGTTTTGCAACCCGGTCGCTTGGAACGAGTGGATTGATCGTCATGGCAAGCAACGCAGTATCATAGTCCCCCGAAATTGCAGCTTCGATGGCTACCCTTTCAAAGGATTTGATTTGCTGAATTAATCCGCGGACAGCGACAGGAAGCTCTCCTACATTGATTGGTTTAGGTCCATCCTTAGTTATCACGCAACTGGTTTCAATCGCCGATCCGTACGGGATGCCTTCAATTGCACCATGGTTGACCGTATTCACCGCTTGAATATCTCGCTTATCCGTATGCATCGAGCAAATCAACCGCACAGCCGCATCACTGTAGTACGCACCTCCGCGCTCTTCAAGCTGCGGCGGCTTGATAGCCAGATCCTGGTCTTTGTATAGCTCGAATAAACCTGCTTCAAGTCTTTGAACGACCTCTGCGCGTGTTTCTCCTTTTTCCGCATCCTTCAATTCTTGGGCCAGCACATCACCCGTTTTATAATAGTAATTGTGGTATGGACACGGAAACAGGTTCAACGCTCTAAGGAATTCCGGCTCCCAGCCCATTGCATGGATATTCTTCATCGTGACAGCTTTAGCTGGATCAGTAATCAACTGGATGATTTGATCTTTGACACTCTCGCCATCAACGAATACATCCAAGCCGTAAACCATATGGTTCAACCCAGCAAAGTCGATACGGACCCTTGATGGTTCTACACCCATCAAATCCGCAACACCTCGTTCCATCCCAATCGGCACATTGCAGAGTCCGATGATTTTGGAAATATTACTGTGACGCAGAACTGCTTCCGTTACCATTCCTGCAGGATTCGTGAAGTTAATCAGCCATGCTTCCGGACATAATTCCTCCATCTCATGAGCAATATCCAGAATGACGGGAATCGTTCTAAAGGCCTTGAAAAGCCCGCCTGGTCCATTCGTCTCCTGTCCGATCACTCCGTGTTTCAATGGAATCTTTTCATCAAGAGCCCTGGCTGCGAGCTGGCCAACCCGCAGCTGGGTTGTTACATAATCAGCGCCTTTAAGCGCTTTCTTCCTATCCAGCGTGAGATGGACTTCAATATTCACACCAGCCTTTTCAATCATCCTTCTTGCCAAATTCCCGACAATTTCAAGCTTTTCCTTTCCGGCTTCGATGTCCACGAGCCAAATTTCACTCACAGGAAGTTCTTCATGATATTTGATGAAACCTTCGATCAGTTCAGGCGTATAGCTCGAACCTCCGCCAATCGTGACGATCTTCAACCCCTTGCTCATTCAGCAGTCCTCTCCTTCACAGCATCTGCATGTAAGAATTCTTCGCGTAGATCGATCATTTCAATTGCAAGATCCTTCATAGTCATCGCTGTCATTAAATGATCTTGTGCATGCACCAGTATAATCGGAAGATCAAAAGAGTCCCCGCCTGCCTCAGCATGGATTAATTGGGTTTGGTATTTATGGGCTTGCAGTAATTCTGTTTCCGCCTCGGCGATTTTCAAACGGGCAGAATCAAAATCCTTCTTCTTTGCCTCCTGCAACGCTTCCATTGCAAAGCTTCTCGCATTCCCGCTATATAAAATCAATTGAAAGGATAGCTGGTATAATTCTTCTTTTTCCATTTTTCATCACTACTTTCTTAAAGGCTTAGCGTTTCTGAATCTTTTGTAAGCTTTGTTTCATTTTTTGTGTCTATCTTCACTTGAGCATAAACGAATGGTAAATAAATCGCTGTTGAAATGACTAAGTTGATTGCAGCCAGGACCGCTCCAGACACATGCCCGCCTGTGGCCAGGAATCCACCCACAATTGGAGGGGTTACCCATGGAATCTTAGCAACGATCGGGAAAACCATTCCGCTGCTTACTGCAATATAAGATATCACCGTTGTAATTACCGGGCCGAGAACAAATGGGATGAACCACATTGGATTCAGAACGATAGGCAATCCGAAAAGAATGGGTTCGTTTATCTGGAACACTCCTGGCGCCCCTCCGAGTGCAATCATCTGTTTATACCGTTTCCGACCGGCAATGATCATTGCAATGATAAGGCCCAATGTTGCACCAGATCCGCCTAAATATACAAATGCATCCAGGAAAGAACCCGCCAATACGCCGTATTGGTCCATGTCTTTGACGCCTTTTGCATATAAATCGATATTTTTCACACCCGAACTTTCAAAGAGCGGTGTCGTTATCCCGCCAAGGATATTAGGTCCATGCAAACCGATCATCCATAATAAATGAACAAGAAAAACTAGTAAAATAGCGAATGGCAATGAATCTACTGCACTTTGTAACGGAGATACAATCACTTTACTCAGCCAGTCATTCAGTACCTGCCCATCCGTAGCTTTACGGAATAGCAGTCCGAATACGCCAGCGATAAAGATCGTTGCCATACCCGGCACTAACTTTGCAAATGAACGGGCTACCGCTGGAGGTACTCCATCTGGAAGCTTGATGACTAAATATTTTACCCGGGAAAGTCTTACGAAGATTTCAGTTGCTATTAAGGCAACGACAATTCCTGTAAATAGGGCTGTAGCATTAAAATAGTTTACGCTTACAAAACCCCAGGCCCCGCCAGTAACATCTTTATCATCGATGGTTAAAGTGACATTTCCGATTTGAGGTAATAATAAAAAGAAACAGGCTGCGGAAACCAACATCGCTTCAAAACCATCGTCGCCGTATGACCGTGCCAATTTATAAGAGATGCCGAATACTGCGAATACCGTCATGAATGCAAAGGTTCCAAACCAAATATCACCGCCAAGCGTATTCCATGCAGGACCGAAGATGGCCTCCATCATTCTCCCGTAAGGCTTGATGACTTGCCCAAGATTATTAAACAGGACGGCGAATGAACCGATCATTGTAATCGCTATCATTCCAATCAATGCGTCACGAATCGCAAGCAAATGCCGGTTATTTCCTACCTTTACCGCCCCAGGCATAATATACTTATCAATAAAAGTCATCATATCCTTATTCTCCTTTTATTAAAGTAGTGGCTTGTTTTAGCACTTCTTCACCATTACATAGTCCATAGAACATCGGATTGATGGTTGCGACTGGAATTCCCTTTTCTTTCCCCGCTTCCTGTAGCTTGGAAAGAAGATATCTAACCTGCGGACCTAATAAAATAACATCGGCCTTATCCATTTCATTGTTAACTTCTGTAGAACCAACTGCCCATATATGACACTCTACCCCTTGGTTTTTAGCACTTTCCTCCATCTTGGTAACTAATAAACTAGTAGACATCCCTGCAGAACAACATAATAAGATATTCATTGAAATTACCCCCCTTTTTAATGATTGATTATTCAGTATTTTCAAGTGAGTTGAAACCGTTTTCTTATAAATAACCGATGTTACTTTTTTATCACTTCCCTTGGATGAAATGGGTATTATTGCCTCCATACATACATTGTAGTTACAAATCGAAAAAATATCAACACAAATTTAAATTTGTTACTACAAATTTGTGAATTAAAGTTGATTATTGTACTTATCCGAGATAATCTATATGTATATATTGGGAATGAGCATAGGAGGAATCACTGTGGAGACCATGAATAAAGAAGCGGCATTGCATTCCATAGTTAAGGAATCGATTATCGATCTCATAAAAAATGGCGAATATCAAACAAATACAAAATTACCGACTGAGGCTGAATTTTGTAAAATATACGGAGTAAGCAGGACAACAGTTCGCACGGCCTTACAGCAATTGAACGTCGAAGGCTATATTTACCGTGTCCAAGGCAAAGGTACTTTCGTTTCGGAGAATAAAGTGAAGCAATTTCTTACAAGCACGGTTGAAAAGTTCTCTGAGCAAGTCACGATGCAAGGTAAAAACCCTTCAACAAAGGTCATTAGCTTAAAGGTGATTGAAGCAAACGCTACCCTTGCCAAGCTTTTCAAACAAAATATTGGAGACCCCGTAAATAAACTGGAACGGATACGTTACGTAAACGATATCCCCCTTCAATATGAAATTGCCTTTCTCCCTTGGTATAAAACACCCGGGCTTAATATCGAAGCCTGTGAAAAATCACTCTTTAAAGTACTTGAGACACAATTCAATTTAAAAGTAAAAAAAACGGTCGAACACTTGGAGTTTTCACTTGCCGACGATTCCATTTCTGACAAGTTGGACGTACCGAACGGCTCACCTTGTTTTTCATTGGAAACTTACACATATGAGAATGACGGATCGGTCATTGAATTCTCTAAAACTCTCTTTAGAGGCGATCGTGCTCACTTTGTCATCGAACGGAACTATTGAAATAAGACGGATGCCTTATTAATTAAGGCATCATAGTCTGTAGACAAATTCGATTTTTTTTAGTGTTTGTAAGATTGGAACGTTGAATTCCACACCAGGGCCCCCCTCCAATCAACTGGAACGTTTTTTTAATAAAAACTGCATGCAAACTTAATTTTCTTTTAGAGGCAATCATAACGATTGCCTCTTTTTGTTGCGCATCTTATATATTTTTACATAATTACAAATACATTCATTTTATGAGTAAAATTGACAAATATATCATAATCACCTAATCTAGAAGACTAGGAGATTCCATTCTATTTACATTGGCATTCAACTTTGTACCTATTTTTTGAAAGTATTAATAAAAGTTATTAGGAAATCTCTTACTATTAATAAATTAGGCAGGTGGATTTTATGTGCGGTTTTGTTGGATGTATTCACGAATATCCGAAAGCCATAAATTCAAATATGAAAGAAACGATTCAGAAGATGAACACGATCATTACCCATAGGGGGCCGGATGATGAAGGATATTTCTTTGATGAATTTGTGAATTTTGGATTTAGGAGATTAAGCATAATCGATATAGATAATGGAAACCAACCCCTTTCATATGAAAATGAAAGATATTGGATCATTTTCAATGGCGAAATCTATAATTATATTGAACTAAGAAAAGAACTCATTGATGAAGGATATGAGTTTACGACAGATTCTGATACGGAAGTAATATTGGCCCTCTTTAGTAGCCAAAAAGAGCAAACTGTCCAGAAATTGCGAGGCATGTTCTCTTTTGTCATTTGGGATAAAATCGAGCTAAAGCTTTTTGGTGCAAGGGACCACTTTGGAATCAAGCCTTTTTTCTATTGTGAGCAAGATGATGTTACTTATTTTGCATCAGAAAAAAAGAGTATTTTGACAGCCATGAATGACGAGCTGGATGTGAATTCATTACAGCATTTTCTTAGTTTTCAATATGTTCCCGAACCATCGACCCTATCCAAGAATATTGAAAAGTTATTACCTGGACATTACTTCACTAAAGAACCAGGAAAGAAAATGGATATAGAAAGGTTCTGGAAACCTATTTTTCACCCTTCCAATATAGACGATTCAAAGGTCCTAAAAGAAATACAAGACACTCTGATGGATTCCGTAAACGTCCATATGAGAAGTGATGTTCCAGTTGGATCTTTTTTATCGGGCGGGATTGATTCATCATTTATCTGCTCCATCGCAAAAGAGATTAACCCTAAGATCAAAACTTTTTCTGTTGGGTTCGAAAGAGATGGATATAGTGAAATAAACGTTGCACAGGAAACAGCAGCCGCACTTAATGTAGAAAATATAAGTTATATCATTAGTCCTGAAGAATTCTTGGCGGAACTCCCGAAGATCATCTGGCATATGGATGACCCTTTAGCGGACCCCGCTGCCGTTCCACTATATTTTGTCGCCCGGGAAGCTAAAAAACACGTCAAGGTCGCTTTGTCCGGTGAGGGGGCAGATGAGTTATTCGGCGGATATAATATATACCGGGAGCCCCATTCCCTGCGCATGTTTTCCTATTTTCCAACATCATTGAACAAAGTGTTGAAGACGATTTCCTCTGTTTTGCCAGAAGGTGTTAGAGGAAAGAGTTTTATAGAGCGTGGAGTGACACCTTTAGAAAACCGATATATCGGGAACGCAAACATATTCGGCGAGAAAGAGAAAAAACGACTACTTGTGAATTATCTCAACGGACTAGAAAATGAGAAAGTGACAAATCCCATCTATTCAAGTTCTTTAGGGTATGATCCTATAACCCAAATGCAAAACATTGATATTCAAACTTGGCTAAAAGGTGATATTTTATTGAAGGCAGATAAAATGTCCATGGCGAATTCTTTAGAGGTGAGAGTTCCCTTTTTGGATAAATGCGTTTTCAATACGGCTTCAAAACTTAATATGGATCAAAAAGTGAGAAATGGAACGACCAAATACATGCTCCGAAAAGCTGCCCGCGGGATAGTGCCGGAACATGTATGGAGCAGAAAAAAGCTAGGCTTTCCTGTTCCGATACGACATTGGCTGAAGGATGAGTTATACGATTGGGCAGTAAGGTTAATCCAGGAAAGCCCGACTGACTACCTTTTTAATAAAGCGCAAATTATAGAATTACTTGAAAACCATGTAAATAATAAAGCGGACAACAGCCGGAAGCTCTGGACCATTTTTACGTTTATGACTTGGCATCAAATTTATATAGAAAAACGATTTGAGCCCCAAAAGAATTTACAATCCGCTTTATATTAAACACCTTTATTGGCTTCACTCTTTGCACCCAAGCATCCATGAAAGATTGCTTGGGTTTTTTTATCACCGAAAAACGAGTATCCATTCAATATAACAATTGGTATATGACGAATTTCTCAAAAGGATTAGATTCAGTCAAGCCAGGTAATATCACTTCGTTTTTCAGCTCGAAAGCGGTTTGATTTTCGAGGAAAAAAATATAATCCTGTGAAGCATAATATAATATCAGTTCGATTTGGCGCGGTTCTTTTTCAAAGGAAAGCAAAATGTTATTGATGATTTTCATGAAAATCTGTACCGAGAACGGATTAAAGAAATAAAAATGATTGTCCTGCTTATCAATATCATATTCTTCTGCCAAGCAACAGTGGAATTCTATATCGTTATTGTCGTTTTTCCTTTTTTTCATGTAGCCATTCAGATTCTCGATCGCTTCTTTATAGAAATTTTCATTCATTTCCACGCCAACCACAGATGATTGATAGAAGTGATGGATGAAAAAATTCAAGCGTCCTTTACCGCATCCAAAATCCACAATGCGATCATTTCTTTTCAGTGGATATTCTTTGAATAAATGTTCTAATGCGCTGTATGGCGTAGGTTCATATCGATGATAATGCAAAGAATCATTGAATTTTTTTTGTTCACCTTCCGTCCTGATGTTCAGCATTTCATCATAATTTTTTACTTCCATTGTTATATGCACCTGCTTCATGTTTTTTAATAAAGGGCGTCCTAACTAAAAACCCCGGAAAGCGTTGATCTTATCCAGGGTAATGTTTTGTTATATGAATGTCCAGACAATTAATTGGATTTTGCTCTCGTTACATAATCATTAAAATCAGAGATGCTTGGGTTGGCTATATGATGACCGCCTTCCATTTGGATCGTCTGACCCTGTAATGAATTTGGACTCGTCAGATGCAAGGAATAGTACGGTATAACCGAAATCATCCGCTTCACCATGATATGGCAATGCTTTGAATTCGCCAAAAATATCGAGTACGGCCTGAGGCATATTATTTTTCGCTGCAGGAGTTAAAATGAGACCTGGTGCCACTCCATTACAACGAATATGATCTTTACCATACTGTGCAGGCGAGATAACGAGTCAAATTCACTACACCCGCTTGGACGCACCATATGCGGATCGTACGGAGTCACCTGTAAATCCGGCCATTGAGGCCGTATTGATAATTGAACCTCCTCCAGCTTTAATCATGTGAGGAATCGCAAACCTGCTTCCCAATAGCACACTTTTTAAATTCACGTCCATAAGTCATTTCCATTCTTCCAAATCTAAGTTCACGACATCCAGATCTTTATGCAGGTTAGTTAAACCCACATTATTAACGAGTACCGTAACCGTTCCATATTGTTCAATGGTAAAGTCGACTGCTGCCTAAATGGAGTCTGCTTGTCCAGCATCCAAAAATACTCCAGCTGCTTCCCCACCTTGTTTTTTAATGTTTTCGGCCGCTTCTTTTGCTCCTGCTTCATTAAAATCAGCAATCACGACTTTTGCGCTTTCTTTAGCCATTAGTGGGGATATGGATAACCCAATGCCTGAAGCTCCACCTTTCACTAACTTTACCTTGTACTCTCCCCATGATAAACCACCTGCTCTTCAAAATATGAATAGTTTTGCTTTATTAATCATGACTAACAGTACAAGAATACAACGCATATAAAGTTACAAATAATTATGCCTATAGTCTAATTTCGTAAAATGCAGATGTGGTAAATTTTGTACCAATACAGAAAAAGCTGAAGCACCCAGAAGTGCTTCAGCTTTTTTTCATTTTTCTTCTTCATCATCCCATATGATCCAATCATGAGCCTCTAGAATTTCCAGGAATTTCATCAACCTCGGTAAGGCTGGTTCCGCTTCCTCACCAAAATGTTCACTCATCGCTTCAGAGATCTGATTTACATTCCTTTGGAACTCCATCTGTTTAATAGCATATGCTCCAAACTTATCAAGCTTGATTTTACGGACTGATGGCTGTTTTAAGAAACGAATGGTCATTCTTTCCACAAAATTGGTCCTTTGAATGACCAAAAAAGTGGCTTCCGAAGATTCTTGCACCATAGTGACGCGTCTTTCCAAAAGGGGAACCATGGTTAGCAGGTTCCTCTTTTTTGATTGGCGTTTACGAAGCATCTTCTTTTTTCCCTTTGCTGGATACGAACCAAAGCAATCCAGCTAGAGCAAGGAATAATAAGAATGGCAGCAAATTGCTGGCTAATTTAGCCGCAGCCGGAACTTGGACACCTGCTGCGATCAATATGGCAATAAGAACACCAATCAATGATTCACCCGCTATTAAACCAGAGGCAAATAATACACCTCTGTCAACCCGTGCTTTAAGCGCTTCTTTTGTTTTCGAGAAGAACTCAACGAAGAATCGAATAAATCCACCGATCATGATTGGCGCACTAGTATGAACCGGCAAGTATATGCCCACTGCAACAACAAGTGAATTCAAACCGAAAAACTCTAATGTAATAGAAATAGCCGCACCGATAAAGATCAGAGTCCAAGGTAAATCTCCCCCTAAAACACCTTCGGCAAGTATTTTCATAAGAGCCGCTTTAGGTGCAGGCAGTTCTGCAGAACCCATCGTATATGCGTTATCCATAAGAACCAGGATAAAACCAATGACAGAAGCGGATGCAACAACACCGATCATCATGGCAACTTGTTGTTTCCATGGTGTTCCGCCGACGATATATCCTGTTTTTAGATCCTGAGAAACATCACCTGAAACCGCAAGCGCTGTACAAATGATTGCAGCGACGGTTAAAGCGGCTACCATTCCAGTCGTACCAGTAAAACCAGTTGCCTTATAGACAATCGCAACAATCAATAGAGTGGCGATTGTCATTCCAGAAACAGGGGAAGACGAACTTCCGACGATTCCAACAACCCTTGAAGCCACTGTCACGAATAAAAATCCAAAAATCGCGATTGCAATCGCACCGATGATTCCTACATCCGTTATAGGTGTGAAAGCAATGATTAAAATTAAGATGATCGTACCCAACCAAACGTATTTAGCCGGTATGTCTTGTTCTGTACGGATAGAACCCGATTTTAGTTGTCCTTTATTGGCTTTTACGCCTTTAAGAGTATCAATAACTGAACTGAAAAGTATTGGTAATGTTTTGATCAAAGTGATCAATCCGCCCGTTGCAACGGCACCAGCACCAATATAGCGAATATAATTATCCCAAATTCCCCATGCATCCAATTCACCGATTGGTACATCAGAAGGGAAAATGGCTGTCCCATTGTTTCCGCCAAAAAAGCTGATGGCCGGTATTAAAACGACCCAGGCTAATAAACCCCCACCTAGCATTTGTCCTGCAACACGCGGTCCAATAATGTACCCTACACCCAAAAGGGAAGGAAAGGCATCAAGACCAACCACTGCATTTTTAAAATTAGTGATCCCTGTTTCAACCTCTGTCTTGAAAAGCTTAAATCCATCACCAAGCCCTTTAACAACACCGCCAATTACCAAACCGGCTCCGATTAGCTTGGCGCTTGTACCGCCCTTTTCTCCTGACTTCAGGACCTCGGCACATGCCGTACCTTCTGGATAAGGCAATGTTTCATGCTCCCTTACAATCAAAAGCTGGCGAAGGGGAACCATCATGAAGACCCCTAAAAATCCCCCAGTTAATACTACGAAAATGATGAATGCTTGACTCACGTCCATGTCCCACATGAATAATGCCGGAATGGTAAATACAGCACCGGCACCAATAGCCTCACCTGCCGTGGTCATCGTTTGCACAATATTGTTTTCTAATATTGAATCCCTGCGAAAAACCCCTCTTAATATGGCCATTGAAATTACCGCCGCGGGTATAGAAGCAGAGACAGTTAAACCAATAAGTAGGCCTAAGTATGCATTTGCCGCCCCGAATACGATTGCAAGAATGATCCCTAGAATGATTGCAGTTGCAGTCAATTCCGGTAGAGATTTAGATGCAGAAACGTACGGGACGAATTTACTCTCTTTTGAATTGTTCGACAATTTAGCCACTTCCTATGTTAAACTTTAAAATCACAGAGAACATTATATCACTGTAATTTAAAGTCACGCAATGGGGAAATTCTGCTTATTAAAAGTTTGATTATATCCAATAATCAGATTAGTAGTTTCGGTTATAAAATATATAAAATAATATTGATATAATAACCATGACTAATCCGTTACCCGAAGTCACTGTCTATCATTCATTCAATGACAGTATCATCAGCAACCCTTATCACCTCGATAGGGACATAACCACTGGGTAAGTGCACATTAGAATGAGATTTAACATATCCTGAAAAATCAAGTCTTAAAAAAGGAATGATAAATTCATGGTCTCCTATATGGACTATACTTCACCATCCACACAATTCTTTTTCGATGTCAATAAAAGCAATTTCATGAAAAAAGACAATCAAAACTATATTAACTCATTAGGTGTTAAACAATTAAATACCCTCGAAAATGTTTCATTATTAGATATTTACCTTAGTACAGACAATGTCGTAGAACCGCATTATCACCAAAATGCAGCGGAGCTAGTGTATTGCATTTCTGGAGCGGCAACCGTTTCCTTACTGAATCCATTTACAAAGCAAATTCAAAATTACCCCATTAAACCCGGTCAAGTAGCCAACGTCCCACAAGGTTGGTGGCATTATGAAGTGGCTAATGCTGATAAAACCCACTTGCTCGCCATTTTTAATGCACCAACACCTGAGGTGATCCTCGGTTCAGATATCTTGAAATTGACACCTGCAAATATTATGGCTCATACTTATTGCATGGATGAAAACCAATGGAAAAAAGCAATTGCACCAGTTCAGCCATCAACATTCATCGGTCCGCCAGCCAACTGCCATCGAGCGGCCGAAGAAGACATACAGCAATATCCTCAATATATTAATCACCATGATAACCAAATGTATACTGCCCCGGATTACAACTATCAATATAAGCCCAATCCCCCATATTATTATTATTGAAGATAGATATTGGGAGCATGATTCCCCCTGTTCGAGGGCCTATACAACTAATATATCGGAATCGAGAAAACAATGGAGAACCCTATTACATAAGGGTTCTCCATTGCCCAGACTGTAGACAAACTCGATGAAAATCGAGTATGTCTATTTTTATGGCTTGTACAATTTGGACGTTGATTTCCACTCCAGGCACTCGCTTTCCGCGGGCGGTCGGGGAG